>CAZJCW010000061.1:10363-18046 GCA_964544365.1 uncultured Alsobacter sp. | reverse complement strand
GCGGCAAGGGCCTCGGTGCGCAGTTGCTGGAGCGTGCCCTCGCCCATGCCCGGAACACGGGTTATGACCGCTGCACCCTCAAGGTCGCTCCCGCGAACGACGCCGCCATCCGCTTCTATCGTCGACACGGCTTCGAGGCCGCAGGCAGCGAGAACGGTCTCGTCCTGATGACGCGCGACCCGCTGTGATCGTCGCCGTCCACCAGCCCAACTACCTGCCGTGGCTGGGCTACTTTGCCAAGCTCGCGGCAGCCGACGTGTTCGTCTTTCTCGACGACGTCCAGTTCTCGAAGGGCAGCTTCACCAACCGCGTCCAGATCGAGCGCAACGGCGCGGCCGCATGGATGACGGTTCCCGTCTCCCACGCTTTCGGCGCCACGGTCGCGGAGGTGGCGACGGCGGGGTCCGATTTCGCGCGGGTGCATCTGGAGGGCCTGCGTCAGACCTATCGGTCGGCCAGCTTCTTCGCCGAGGTGTGGCCGGTCCTCCATGGCTGGCTCGAACACCCGCAGCCGGCGCTGGCAGCCCTCAATCAGAGGCTGATCCGCGAGATAGCCTCAACTCTCGGCATTCAGACCCGGCTCATGACCAGTTCCGCGATGGGTGTCGCGCCGGGACCGGCCGACGTCCGGCTCGCGTCGCTCGTCCATGCGGTCGCGCCGGGCGGCACGTACCTGTCCGGTCGTGGCGGCGGCAACTACCAGGATCCCGCCGTGTATGCCCGGCACGGCATCGGGCTTCGCTACACGGCCTTCTCGTCACCGCCCTACGAGCGGTCGGGCCGACCCTTCATCGCCGGGTTGTCCATCGTCGACGCGCTGTTCCACCTCGGCTTCGCGGGAACGGCGGACTATCTGCGGGCGAACCCTGCATGACGGCCCTTCGCGTCCTGTGCCTCGACATCGAGGGAGGCTACGGCGGCTCGTCCAGGTCGCTCTACTACAGCCTGAAGTCGATGGACCGCGCGGAGGTCGTGCCCACGGTCTGGTGCAAGAAGGCGGGTCCGATCCAGAAGCTCTATGCCGCCGCGGGCATCGCGGCCAGTGTCGAGCCCCTGCTGCCGAAGGCGAGCGCGCTGCCGCGGACGTCGCGCAACCTCGTTCAACTGGCCGCGCACCTGCGGGATTTCTGGGCCGCGACGCCGGCCTGTCTCGCCCGGCTGGCCGAGGCGGCCCGCGCGCATGACCTCGTCCACTGCAACCACGAGGGCTTTGCCCTGCTGGCGCTGTGGTTGCGGAAGCGGGCCGGCGTTCCCGTCACCGTGCACGTCCGAACGAACGTCCAGCCGGGATGGTTCGCGCGGCAGCAGATGCGGGCCATCTCGGCGGCGGCTGCCGGGGTCGTGTTCATTACACCCAACGAGGAACGGACGTTCCGGTCCCTCGGCGGGACCGCGCCCGGCCGGGTCATCCTGAACCCGGTCGACCGCCCGGTCGATGTCCTGCCTCATCCGGGCATTCCCGACGACGGGCGCCTGAAGCTCGCCTGCGTCGCCAACGCCGCCGTGGTCCGGGGAACGGACCGGCTGATCGAGATCGCGCGCGCGCTGACCGAGGCAGGGCGGCGCGACGTGCTCATCGTCGTCGCGGGCGACATGGCCCTGAAGGGCGAGTGGCCGGGAGCCTGTGGCGCAGTGGCCCGCGCAGGCGGGACGCTCGTCAATGCAGCGCGGCAGGCCGGTCTCTCCGACTGGTTCTGCTTCCTCGGCCATGTCGACGTGCCAGAGCAGGTGCTCGCCGCCTGTCACGCGCTGCTGAAGCCGACGCGCGAGGCCAATCCGTGGGGCCGCGACATCATCGAGGCTATGGCCGCCGGCCTCCCCGTTCTGTCCGTGGGCGAGGACAGCACCTTCGTCGAAACGGGCGTGACCGGCGTGCTGCAGCCCCGGTTCGACCCGAGCGCTCTGGCGCTCGACATCGCCGGCTGGGCCGACGCGCGGGACGTGCCGGCCCGCCTCGGTCGCAACGCCGCCGAACGTGCCCTTCGCCTTTGCGATGCGACGGAGCGCGCCCGGGACCTCGCCGCGTTCTGGCGCGACGCGCTCGCGCGGGGCTGACACCGCGCGGCATGGCACGGTCGAGAATCGTCTTTCTCCTGCCGGACCTCGGCGGCGGCGGGGCCCAGCGGGTCATGCTGCGCTTCGCCGGAGCGCTCGATCCCGCCGTCCACGCCGTCTCGGTCCTCAGCGTGGGCCGGTCGATGACCTATGCCTCCGAGGTCGCGCCCCATCTCGATCTCGTCAGCGGCGATGTCCCCCGTCTCCGGCAGGCCCTTCCGTGGATCATGCGGCAGGTGGATGCGATCCGCCCGGACGCCATCGTCTCGGTGATGGGCTATCTGAACCTCGCTTTGCTCGGCATCCGCCCGCTGCTCGCCGGCCGGCCCCGCATCGTGGTGCGGGAGGCGAACCTCGTGGCGCCGACGCTGCGGGCGTTGCCTTCATGGGCTCCCGGCCGGAGCCTGTACCGGTGGCTCTACCCTCGCGCGAGCCTGGTCATCGCTCCGGGCGAGCGCATCCGCGCCGACATTCTCGCCCATGCCCCGGGTTGTCGCAGCTCGATCCGGATCTGTCCGAACCCGGTCGACGAGGCCGGCTTGCGGGCTCGCGCCGTCTCCCCGGCCCGTCCCGCGGGCGACGGCCTGCGCATCGTCGCCGCCGGCCGGCTGACGCGCCAGAAGGGGTTCGACCGTCTCGTCGACGCCTTCGCCACGCTCCCGGGCGACGCCGTCCTGACGATTTTCGGCGAGGGCGAGGAGCGCGAAGCCCTTGGCAGGCAGGCCGTTGCGCTCGGTGTCGCGGGCCGCATGCGCCTTCCCGGCTTCACGGACGATCTCCCCGCCGCGATCGCCGGGGCCGATGTCTTCGCCCTGTCGTCGCGATGGGAAGGGCTTCCGAACGTCGCCCTCGAGGCGCTTGCCCTGGGCACGCCGGTCGTGGCGACCTCCGAGGCGTGCCTCGAAGAGGTCGCGGCCCGAGCGCCTCCAGGGGCCGTGACGATCGCCGAGGCCGGATTGCCGCTTGCGCGCGCGCTTGCGGCGCGGCAAGGATCGCCGACCCTTTCGCATCCCAGGCCCAGCCTGCTGCCGGAAGACTATCGGACCGGGAACGCCTGTTCGCGGTTCGCCTCCCTTCTCGATGAAGCCCTGAGAGCCTGATGTCTCGCCTGTCGTACCTCATGGGCCTCACGCCGCGCGAGACCTGGCGCCTCCTGCGGCGCCGGCTGCCCGTTCTGAAGGACGGCCCGGCGTGGACGGCGGACGAACTGCTGTCGTCGTCCAAGCACGGGCGCGGCATCCGCTTCGCGGAACTCCTGCTGCGCCAGGAGGCGGTGGTGCGCCAGCACCTGGGAACATGGCAGCCGCTCGATTTCGAGGGGCGGCGGGTGGTCGAGGTCGGGTGCGGTCCCCTCGGCGGATATGGCCCGCTGGCGCTGTTCTGCGGCGCGGCCAGTTTCGAAAGCGCCGAACCGGAGTGGGATCCTGGACTTTTCTTCTCGACTGTCGTCCGGGAGAAATACCTGCGGGTCTTCCACGCGGATCTGTGCGCCTTGTACGGTCCACGCATGGACTTTGCCGGGTTCTGCACGGTCATCGAGCAGCGCATGCGCGTCCACTGCGGCGGCTTCGAAGCGGCTGATTTCGCGGGAAAAGCCGAGATCGTGCTGTCGCAGTCGGTCCTGGAGCACGTGTTTCCGCTCGACCAAACCGTTGAAAAGCTTGCGCAAATCCAAACTCCGGAGACGCGCTTCCTGCATCTCGTCGACTTCGGCAATCACTACCCCACGCCCAGCCCCTTCGACGGCCTGTACGACGCTCCCCCGGAGACCTACATCGCCCGCCGCGGCAAGGCGATCAACCTTCTCCGCGCTTCGGACGTCGATAGAATATTTCGCGATTTCAATATTGTAGCGAGGGTCATCCCCTCCCGGACCATGCCCTCGGGAGGTCCGGACCGGGTGTCCCGGTGGTGGTCGGAACGCTACGACGACGACACGCTCTCCACCCAACTCGCGCTCGTCGCCAGCCCGGCCTGAAGCCGATGCGCCTCCTCCACGTCATCTCGGGCCTTGGCGTCGGCGGCGCGGAAACCTTCCTCGCCCGCCTCGCACCGCTGCTCCGAGACGACGGGTTCGAGCAGACCGTCGTCAGCCTGACCGGGCAAGGCCCCCTCGGCACGCAGCTCGAAGCCGCGGGGCTTACGGTCGTCCCCCTGAATATCGGCAATCCGATCAGTGGCTTCGCCGAGATCGGCAAGCTGAAGACGCTGATGCAGACCCTGAAGCCGGACGTCGTCCAGGGCTGGATGTACCATGGCGATCTCGCCGCCGCCTTCGCCTACCGGCTGGCGGGCCGTCCAGGCCGGCTGTTCTGGGGCATCCGCTGTTCCAACATGGACCTGGATGGTTATTCCCTCCAGCTTCGACTGGTCGTCCGCCTGTGCGCCGCCATGTCGGCCCAGCCTCATGTCGTCGTCGCCAATTCCCATACGGGAGCCAGGGTTCATCTGGACATGGGTTACGAGCCGCAACGGCTGGAGGTGATCCACAACGGGGTCGACCCTTCCGTCTTTCACAGCGATCCCGCCGCGAGATCTGCCGCTCGGGCGACGTTGGGCCTTCCCGAAGATGCCGTCGTGGCCTTCAGTGTCGCCCGCGTCGATCCGATGAAGGATCACGAGAACCTGCTGGCGGCTGTTGGCCGGGTTCCGGGGCTTCGGCTGGTGCTGGTCGGCGCCGGGACCGAGAACCTGCGCAAGAGCGACGGCGTCCTGGCGCTCGGGCGGCGCGACGACGTGCCTGCCCTTCTCCCGGCGGGAGACATCATCGTATCCTCGTCGGCCTTCGGCGAAGGCTTTCCCAACGCGCTTGCCGAAGGAATGGCGTCGGGTCTCGTCCCGGTCGCGACGGATGTGGGCGACACGGCCGTCATTGTCGGGGAGACCGGCATCGTGGTGCCGCCTCGCCAGGCGGCGGCACTCGCGGACGGGTTGAGGACAATCCTGTCCATGCAGCAGCCTGACCGAGCCGCGCTGGCCGCCGCGGCGGAAGCCCGCATTCGCGACCATTTCTCCCTTTCAGCCGCAGCACGACGCTTCGCCGCGCTTTATCGGGAGTGACCGGATGTGCGGGATCGCCGGCCTCGTCGACTTTTCCCGACCCTCGCCTGAGCGCGTGGAAACCCTCGCTGCGAACGCTGCGCGCCGTATCGCGCCGCGAGGCCCCGACGGACACGGCTTCTGGCGTGACGAGCACTGCGCGCTCGTCCATGCCCGCCTCGCGATCATCGACCTCACCGAAGGCGGGGCACAGCCGATGCGGCGTGGCGACCTCGCCATCACCTACAACGGCGAAATATTCAATTATCGCGATGTGAAATCCGCACTGGCCGCGCTTGGACATCGCTTCACGTCTGGGTCGGACACGGAAGTCATCTTGGCCGGCTGGCAGGAGTGGGGACCGGATCTTCTGCCGCGACTGAACGGCATGTTCGCCTTCGCCTTGTGGGACGCCGCGTCGCGAACGCTGTGGGCCGCCCGTGATCGTTTCGGCGAAAAGCCCTTTCTCTACGCCCATGCAGGACCGCGGCTTGCTTTCGGGTCCGATCTGCTCGCCTGCGAGGCGATGCTTGGCGAGCAGCGACCCGTCGATCCCGCCGCTCTTCGGGCCCTCTTCGAGCTGCGCTTCGTCCCCGAGCCCATGTCCATCGCCCAGGGGGTGGCCAAGCTCGGAGCCGGCCATTTGCTCCGCCTCGATGCCAGCGGGCTGTCAGTCGCCCCGTGGTACCGTCTTCGGCCGACCGGACGCGCCACCGACGCGTCGGAGCCCGACACGGATGCGGCGTTGCGGGAAAGGTTCGACGCGGCGGTCATGGACCGGCTCGTCTCGGATGTTCCCGTGGGCGTCTTCTTGTCCGGCGGGATCGATTCTGCCCTGGTCGCGGCGTCGGTCGCGGCGAGCGGCGTCAGGCCGCGGACGTTTACCGTCGGTTTCGACGGTGCTTCCTCCTATTTCGAGGAGCGGCCGCTGGCTGCCGCAGTCGCCCGCCACATCGGCGCCGATCACACCGAGATCGCGGTGCCGCAGGAACGGGCCTTCGACGTGCTCGATCGCGTCTTTACCGGTCTCGACGAGCCTTTCGCCGATGCATCTGCCGTTCCGACGTTTCTGGTTTCCGAGGTTACGCGCCGGAAAGTGACCGTCGTGCTCACGGGAGACGGCGCCGACGAGGTGTTCGGCGGCTACCGTCGCTACTGGGGGGAACTCTACGCGGACAAGTGGAATGCACTCCCCTCACCCGTGCGGGACCTGATCCGCTCGATCTTCAGGCGCTTGCCCGAAGGAAAGGACAGTCGGCTCCTCGAAACGGTGCGGCGTGCGCGACGCTTCGTCGATACCGCCAGCGTCGATCCCGTCCGCAGGCAGGCGGGATGGATGAGGGAGGTTTCCGGCAACGAACTCAATGGCTTGCTGGGCCCGAAGCCGTCCGGAGCACTCGATGTGGAGGCTTTCATATCCGCAGCAAGGCAGCCCTGGGCGGACGTCGACGGTATCGCCCAGATGCTGGCTGCGGACGTGTCCATCGGCCTGCCGTCCGACATGCTCGTCAAGGTCGATCGCATGTCGATGGCGAATGCGCTGGAGACGCGCGCGCCTTTCCTCGACCCCCGGGTCGTCGAATTCGCTTTCGCCCTTCCTCCCCAGGAAAAGCTCTGGCTGGACGGCTTCCGGCCGCAAGGAAAGCGGATCCTGCGACGCGCGTTCAAGGACCGGCTGCCGGCGGAGGTTTTCCAGCGGCCGAAGCGTGGCTTCGAAATGCCGGTCCGCGCTCTGCTCGAAGGCGCGGCGCGTGAGCGGCTCGAGAGGGCGGCCGATCCGACACGCCTCGCACGACAGGGGCTCTTCGATCCGGGCGTCGTCGCGGGGTGGCGGCGGGACCTGGCGTCGGGCCGGCGGGATACGTCCTGGTCGCTGTGGACGCTTCTTGCCTTCCAGGAGTGGGCCCGCCTGCACGGGCGACCGGAAGCAGCCTGACTTCCGGCCCGGCGGCCTTGAGCCGGCCGCCGCGAGCCGCTATCGGTTGCGCCTCGCACTCTCCAGCCGGATCATGTCCTTGACGCACCATAACCGCCGCATCGCAGTCATCGGCCTCGGCTACGTTGGTTTGCCGGTCGCCGTGGCCTTTGCCGAGGCCGGTTCCGCGGTGATCGGCTTCGACATCGATCGCTCGCGGATCGCAGAACTGGCGTCGGGACACGACAAGACGCGCGAAGTAGACCACAGCCGTCTCTCGGTCCAGGGCCTCGTCTTCACGTCAGACGTGGCCGGACTCAAGTCGGCCGACTTTTTCATCGTGACGGTGCCCACCCCGATCGATGCCGCCCGGCGCCCGGACCTCACCGCAGTGCTGAAGGCCTCCGAGACGGTCGGTCGGGCGCTCAAGGCAGGCGACATCGTCGTGTACGAATCGACCGTCTATCCGGGGGCTACGGAAGAGGACTGCGTCCCCGTGCTCGAGCGGGTGTCCGGGCTGGTCTGCGGCCGGGACTTCACGGTGGGATACTCTCCCGAACGCATCAATCCCGGCGACCAGACCCACCGTTTCGAGACGATCCTGAAGATCGTGTCCGGTCAGGACGCGAGAACCCTCGACATCGTCGCGGATGTCTACGGCTCGGTCGTCAAGG
>CAZJCW010000061.1:7333-10353 GCA_964544365.1 uncultured Alsobacter sp. | reverse complement strand
CCCTCGATCAAGGTCGCCGAGGCCGCCAAGGTCATCGAGAACACACAGCGCGACCTCAACATCGCGTTCATGAACGAGTTGTCGATCATCTTCCAGAAGCTGGGGATCGATACGGGCGATGTGCTGGCGGCGGCGCGCACCAAGTGGAATTTTCTTCCCTTCACGCCCGGCCTCGTCGGTGGCCACTGCATCGGCGTCGACCCCTACTACCTGACGCACCGGGCCGAGATGGCGGGGTACCATCCGGAGGTCATCCTCGCCGGACGTCGCGTGAATGACGGCGTCGGCCCGCGGATCGCGCGCGAATGCGTGCGCCTGCTCCTGGCGTCGGGCCGTGGAGCACCCCGCGTGACCATCCTCGGACTGACGTTCAAGGAGAATGTTCCCGACACACGCAACTCGAAAGTGGTCGACATTGTCCGCGAGTTGCAGGACTTCGGCGTCGACGTCCGGGTTCACGATCCCATGGCGGACGCGTCGGAAGCCCGGCACGAATACGGCCTCGAACTGGCATCCATGGACGATGTCGCGCAGGCAGACGCCGTGGTCGTTGCCGTCCCCCACCGCAGCTACGTGGAACAGGGGTGGGGGCTCGTGGTTCGGTGCCTCAAGGACGGCACCGGCATCGTCTTCGACGTCAAGGGTTGCCTCGATCGGACGGCAACCCCGGCCGGCGTTTCACTGGTCCGGCTCTGAGGCGCATCGACGGCCCGCAGGCCGCCGGCAGCGCTTTCCATCTCCCCGACCGCCGCCGGTTTCCGACCGCGCTAAGTCAGTCGAATGCCGGTTCCTGCGTCACCGTGGACGTCCGCAGGATCTCGTTCTTGGGCGGCGTGCTCATGAGATGGAGCATCCGCTGCACGTTGCGGGGCAAGGCCATGAGTTCCGCACGCGGCATGTTGTCGGCGAACCGGAAGTACGGCTTCATGAACCAGGGACCGTACATGTTGAAGATCGACCAGCGCGACACGGCGGTGGGCGACCCCGCCCTGTGCCACAGCGCGGAGTCGAAGAAAATGACGGAACCGGCGGGGGCGACCCAGACCTCGTGATCCATTTCGGCGTCGCGGCTGGGCGGCTTGCGGTAGCGCAGGTGCGACTTCGGGACGTACCGGGTCGCCGAGTTGCCCAGATTGAACGGTTCGAGGGCCACGACCGAGTAGTAGGACATGGAGGGGCGATAAAGTTCGCCCGTCGCGGGCACGGCAACACGCGAATCGATGTGCCAGCCTTCGCCCGAAGCCTTCTTGCCCTCCGGAAAGTCGTCGCGAATCCGGGGATTGCGCGCCGACGGAGAAATGAGCACGAAGTCCTTGTCGATCAGCGAACCGACCACCGCCTCCATCAACGGGTGGGCGACGAGATCGCACAGCCGCGTGTCATGGACGAAGTAGTTGTAGATGACCTGCGTGGTGCGTGAGCCGAAGTAGCGACCGTCGGCGATCAGGCGTGACAGCACGTCCTCGAGCAGCGCGCAATAGGACTGGCACTCGGCGGGCGTGAAGACCCCGTTGACGACGGCGAAGCCGTTCTCATGCACGGCTCCCACGATCCCGTCGACGCTCTGCGAGGAAGGGGTCCGGAATGATGGTGCGGTGTTGTCCACGGTCATCTCCTCCGTCATGCGATCTGGTCGGACTTGATCGCGAGCGCCAGCAGCGCCTTCGACCTGCCCTTCAGGAAATCGGGAACCAGGGGGCTCGGCGACCACCGGAACGGCAGGAAGCGGGCAACCTGGAAGGCGTACGGCATCGTCCACATCCATGCCGGCTTGCACACCAGCCACGGCACGACCGACACCGTCTTGAAGCCAGCCCCCTTCAGGAGGAACGCCATCGAGCGATCGCTGTAGGGGTGAACGTGCGTGGGATCGTCATAAAAGAACTTGTAGCTGAAGCGCCAGTTCGGAGTGACGAGGATCATCGCGCCGCCCGGCTTCAGGATCCGGAGCGTCTCCCGCAACATCATGTCCGGCGACCGGAGATGCTCGATGAGGGACATGGCGGTCACGACATCGAACGACTCGTCTTCGAAAGGCAGCCGATCCGTCTCGAAGTCGATGTTGTCGGTGATGTCGAGGCCGGCTGCATCGAGGCCGTGACGACGCGCCACCGTGACGAGGGCTCCGTCTGCCGACCCCAGGTCCAGCAGCACCTTGCCTGCAGAGAGGCCCGACCGACCATGATGGCGGAGCAGCGAGTCGAACGTGACGAACACGCGCTCCTTCAGCTGGATCTGCCGTTCAGGCGCATATTTGTCGGATCGGAGCAGGGCGTTGAGGTACTCGGTGGCCATGGCAGTCCGATCGGTGGCGGCTCGCAAAAACGGATCGATTCCGCAGCCTCGCTACCACACTCGGCTCGCGACGACATCAGCAATCAGAGGTAGAAGCGACCGCTACGGGGCGGACTGGAGCAGGCCACGGGCCACGTCAGCGAGGATCGCGCCGTAGACGAGGTTCCCGTTCACGTTGAGGTGCCCCTTGCCCTGCGATCCGGCGAAGCCGTATAGGGCGCGGACACCTGCCTCTCCCACCCGTGCAGCGATGGCCGCGTCGAGATCCAGGAACCGCAGGCGCCTCGCCTCGATGGTCTTCGACATGGCCCGGATCACCTCATCCCGAAGGCCATCCTGGCCTGGACAGCTCTCTCCCAACCCTGAGACGGCGAGAAGAACGGGGATGCGTGCTGCTTCGGCCAGTCCGGACAGATCCCGCAGAAAGGCGTCCCTGACACCTGCGGCTTCGCGGGGACGGTCGCGCAACCACAGATCTGCCTGAGCTGCGAGTTCCGCGCCGGAGCACGCCGTGGGTCCGGACCTCACCGCAGCAGCAGGCCACTCCGCCAGGAGACCGACATTCTTCCGGTTGTTGAGGATCAGCGCGACGGCGCTGTGGTCCAGAAGCGTATAGAAGACCGCTCCGGCAGGGCCCGACCTGATGCGATATCCGCGGGTTTCCCGAAAGCCGTAAGACAGCCGGTACACACCCTGCTCGTCGGCCCTGTAGCCGACGAACTCGC
>CAZJCW010000061.1:1861-7233 GCA_964544365.1 uncultured Alsobacter sp. | reverse complement strand
CGCTCGACGAGAACGGCAGGCCGGGCACCCGCAAGCCCCAGGTTGACGACTTCCGCGCCACGAATGCTGCGCGCCAGCATGGCCTCCGCGCGCATCACGGCCGTGTCCTCCAGGTTCACCTGAAGCGCCTCGGTGAAGGAGTTGCCGACAACCACGGCGCGCGGTCCCGTGGCTGCAACGGGCCGCTCCCGGTCGCGCAACCCCAGCGACGAGATCCGCACATGAGTCCGGTTCTCCTGCAGCCACATGCCCGACGCGCCGGCGCGATGGCGGTAGCCCGCGGCCGGGTCGGGGCCATAGAGAGACACCTCCGGCACGGGCAGGACCTGCCGGAGCGGCGTCGAGCCCACCAGCCGGAACGCGCCCTCGGCAACGAGCACGGCGACCAGCACGCCGCAAGCGCCGAGCAGGCCGACCCGGGCGACATGGGCCAAGGCGGCCGCGGGGCTAGAACCTGAAGTAGATGAACGGGTCATCATTGAGCTTCGGCATCAGGTAGAGAACCAAACCGCTGGCAACGAGCAACGAGCGAAGGAACGGACCGTCCCAGCGCCTGAACGCCAGGACGACACGCTGCGAGAACAGCATGGCTTCCGCCCAGTGGAGGACCAGCAGGGCGATGCAGCCAGCCAGGGTCAAGATGCCCAGCCAACCATCCGGCGCCGCGAAGGTCCCGGCGGCTGATCCACCAAACAGGGCGCCAAGATAGCGCAAGGCAGACCCGAGGTCCGGCGCGCGGAAGAACACCCAAAGGAGCATCACGCTGACAAATGTGAGGGCCCAGGCGATCAGGCGCCGGTTCTCCAGCCACGGCCGCGAGGCGCGCCATGCCAGGGTCAGCAACGCCCACCCGATCCCCCAGATGACGAAGGTCCACTGGGCGCCATGCCACAGGCCGGCCAGCGCCATCGATACGACCAGTGCGACAGCAGCGGCCGCAGCAGAGCCGCGGCTGCCTCCAAGGGGAATGTAGAGATAGTCGCGGATCCAGGTCGACAGCGTGATGTGCCAGCGCCTCCAGAAATCCTGCGGGTTGGCGGCCAGGTATGGCTGGCGGAAGTTCACCGGCAGGCGCATGCCGAACATCAGCGCTATCGCCACGGCCATGTCGCTGTAGCCCGAAAAGTCGAAGTAGATCTGGAAGGTGAACAGCCATAGCCCGAGCCACGCCCCGGCGGCATCCGCCGGGCCCTGGCGGAACGCGGCGTCCGCGAACGGAGCCAGGCTGTCGGCAAAGACGATCTTCTTGGTCAACCCGAGAAGGAACAGGCCCAGCGCAAGCCCGAACAAGCGTCGCCGGGCCAGCACGCCATCGAAGAGCCTGTCGATCTGGGGACCGAATTGCCGTGCCCGGGTTATCGGTCCGGCGATCAGCTGACCGAAGAACAGCTTGAAGAGCGCGAACCGAGGAAGGGACCGGAACGGCCTGGAGCGCCCCTGCGACAGGTCGATCAGGAAGCCCGACAGCTGGAAGACATAGAACGAGATGCCGAGCGGGATGACGATCGGCAGGGTGTAGAGGTCCTGTCCCGGCAGGGTCGTCAGGAAGATGCGGTACTTGAACCAGGCGAGGCAGCCGAAGTTCAGGGCAAGAGCCGGGTAGAGCCAGTTCCGGTTGCGCAGGATCAGGAACTGGAAGCCGAAATTGGCGAGGATCAGGCCGGCCGCCACGACCGTGTCCCTGAGGCCCGCGACGGAATAGAACGCGATGCTCGCGACGAGAAGAACGGGGCCCTTCCACGGCAGCAGCCGCGCGGCGGCCAATGTCAGGGCGAGGAAGGCCGCAAAATAGAGGGCGTCATAGCTCACGCGACGCCCGCCGTGCTCTGCGATGCCCCGCCGGCCGCCACGCCCAGCAGGACGGGGAGCATCGCGAGGCTCGACAGCCACCATGCCTGCCACGCACCGTAGCCGACCGCCGCGACCACGAGGGCGCCGACGATCGACGCTGCGGCGGCGGGCGCGACGGACGGTTCGAGCCCGCCGGCCGAACGGATGATCCGCCCGAGCGCCACGGCGACGAGAAACGCTCCCATCAGCCCCAGTTCCACCCAGACCTGCAGGGCCATGTTGTGGGGATGGCTGTCCCGGATTCCGGTTCGCAGCTCGGCCGGAAAGCGCTCCAGCAGCGGGCCGAAGCCGATGGAGCCCGAACTGTCGAAGCCGAAGCCGGCCATGGGCTCCATGGCCGTGGCGGCGGCGAAGCTGCGCCAGATGACGAGTCGCTCGCGCGCGTGCCCCGCCTGGAGCGCATCGAGGGCGCTCGACGGAACGACGGTGTCGACCAGCGTCGGCAGAAGGGGCTGGGACAGGACGAACACCGTGACCCCGACGGCCAGCACGCCGAAAAGCCAGCGCGTGCGCCAGCGAAACAGGCCGAAGGCCAACGCTCCGGCGACCAGAGCCAGCTTCGCCGTCTCGCTTTCGCTCAGGAACACGGCAGCGGCGACGACACCGCAGAGTGCCAACGCGATCCGCTGCCCCACCATTCCCGCCGTCAAGACCACCGCCGGCCAGAGCCAAAGCGTCATCACGACCGCGGATTGGTTCATCTTGCTCGGGTTGAGATTGGCCCCGACAAGTCGATGAAGGACGAGATCGCTGCGAAGCTCGACGACGAGGAGGACGGCGGCAAGCGCCAGTCCGGCCGGGAGCGCCAACGCCATGCGTCGACCGACCGGCGGGGGATTGGCGGACGCCAGCATCACGCCCAGCGCCACGGGAAGCGCTGCATGGCCGAAGAGGACCTCGAAACCGTCCCCCGGGTCGGCCATCCGCTCCAGCGACATCGCCGCGACGACGACGAAGAGGGCGAGCGCGATCACCAGAACCATGTCGCGCGGGCGCCGCAGGGAGCGCGTCATGCCCCAGCCCACGACGAGGAACGCCGCGGACACACCCAGCACCAGCGGAAGGGAGCGATAGGTCATCACCGCCAGCGGCAGCGAGAGCGCCAGCAGCACGAAGCCGCCATCGACGAAGCGACGTGCCCACGGCGAAAGCGGCGCTGCCTGCCCCACGGAGCGGCTCATTCGATGCCCTCTGGCGCAGCGTCGTGCGCACCCAACGGATTGCTGCCTATAGGGTCTCGCCTCCGCCTTCAAGGCGTGAGGACCCGGCGAGGCGCCGGTCGATGAGGGACTTCGCGCGTTCCGCGTCGAAACTGTCGAAATGACCGGGGTGAACGCGGCGGAACGGCAGCGATGCGATCCGTCGCAGGCTCTCGTCGAAGGCTTTTCGGTTCGATCCGGGCACGTCGACGACCATGGGACCGTCGTAGAGCGCGTCGCTGGAGAACAGAAGACCGTTCGCACGGTCCAGAAGGCCGATCAGTCCTGGTGAATGACCGGGCAGATGAACCACCTCCAGACGGCAGTCGCCAAGATCGATCCCGTCGCCATCCGCCAGAAGAGCGGTCGGCGGAGCGGGTCGGATCTCGTGGGCGGCCGCATCGAAGCCCGGCCACGGATCCTTCCGGAAGCTCCCGGGACCCAGCCATCCCTCCGCCAGCGTCGCGCCGCGACCGCCCAGGGTCATGGCCGGGGCCTCCGCCCGATGGGCGAGCCGGGTTCGAAACGCATGGGCGCCGCCCATGTGATCGTAGTGGGCGTGCGTGACGACCAGGATCGGCTCACGCCCGCACAGGGCGTCGACGAGCGGGCGCAACGGCACGATGCCGGTCCCGGCGTCGATGAGGACATCGCGATCCCGTCCCTTCACCAGCCACATCTGGCCGCCGTGGAGCGGCAGGGCGTGACGCTCGACGATGCGGGTGAGGCCACCGCCCATGTCCTCGACGGCGTACCAATCGTTCGGGTCCACCAGCTGCCTCCCTCGGCAGGAACGGTAGCCTGCCGTCCCCGGCGGGCATAGCCGTCTGCCGAACCTCGCCGGAGGCCGCCGCGCGCCCCGCCTGAGCAGACCGCGTTTACGCTGCAGCCCGGCATGGTCTAGCGTCGAACGGCATGTTCCGAGGCCGTCATGATCGTGCGCACCGCCCTGCCCTTCCGCCTCGCCCTGGTGTTCGAAGCCGAGGCGACGTGCGCCGCACGCCTCGTCGAGGCGGGCTTTCCGCCGGATGTCGCCCGCGAAGTGGCCGTCTATCTCGCGCAGGCGACGGACCTGGCGGACGTCGTGCCCGACCTGGCGCAGGAGCTTGCCGCGCAGGCGATCGACCTGGAGGTGGTTCCTCTCGACGAGTTTCCGGCGCGGATCGCCGGATGGTCGGACATCGACAGGCCGACGGTCGCCTGGGCGATGACGGACGGGCTGGCCTACTACCGCGGCAGCACGGTGGCCGCGCTGGCCCGGCTGGCGAACCTACCGGTCTACGGAGCGGGAGCCCAGGCGCAGCACCTGTGCCAGGACAAGTTCGCGAGCGGCGTGCTGGCCCGCGCCGCCGGCCTGCGCACGCCGCCCACGGCGCTCTTCGAGGGCGACCGCTTCGTCGCCGGGGACGACCTCTCCCGCTGGCCGGGGCCGTTCTTCGTCAAGCCGAACCGCCTTGGGGCGAAGATCGGCATCTTCGCCGACAGCATGGCCCCGACGCTGGACGCGGCGATGGCGCTGTGCCGACGGATCGACGGCCGGTACTGCGACCGGGCCGTCGTGCAGGCCTTCGTCAGGGGTGCGGACGTGCGCGTGAGCGTCATGGACCTCGGCGGCCCCCTCGCGCCGCAACTGGGCATCGCCCGGATGGTCAAGGATCCGCGCAGCGAGACGGGCGGAGCTTTCCTGACCATGCGCGACAACGAGAGCCTTTCCGGCAGCCGCGACACCCTGGGAGGGGTCGGGGCCTTCGGGCTCGGGCGCGACAGGGCCTTCACCCCGACGATGGAGGACCTGCGCGTCCTCGCGCGCGAGGGGGATGCGGCCGCCGAACGCGCCGTCCCGGAGATCGAGGCGATGGCGCTCGGGCTCGCGCAGCTGCTCGGCCTGCGCGACTATTTCAGCCTGGATATCCGGCTGGGCGAGGACGGCACGCCCTGGTTCCTCGAATTCGAGACCTGCCCGGCCGTGACGATCTACGATTTCCAGACCTATCTCTCGCAGACGCAGGGGCTGTCCCTCGGCGCGGCCCTCGCGCGTTCGCTTCGACGGATCCCGGAGCGAAAAGCCGAGCTGTGAGAATCGCATGCAGCGAAATGCTGCGAGGATGATTCAAGCGGCAAGGCGGGCGGGCACCGGGGCGATACGCGCCGGCAAAGTCCCAGCATCCGGAATCGCTTGGCCCGCCGTCCTCATGAGGGGCTTCCGGCCGCCCTTTGCTTGGCCCGGATCAGGTGGCACTCTCGTGGAATGAGGTCATCCGCCCCTGCGAAGCGTGTCACCCGCGCTCCGATGCTCGGCCCGCACCATGTGGCGCGCGTGCA
>CAZJCW010000061.1:0-1761 GCA_964544365.1 uncultured Alsobacter sp. | reverse complement strand
CTCGACAGGGGCGGTTGCTGCCGCGGGCTGACCTTTCCGCTCCTGGGCGACGATCCTGCGGTCGCCGTCGAGCGGTTGCTGCGGCGCGAGATGACCAACAAGCCGCCGACCAACGTGCCGCGATGGGTGCGCGCGACGACTGCCGCCGGCCCGGCGCGGGCGATTGCCTTCACCGTGAACACCAGAAGCTGGGCCTACCAGCCCGAGACGTCGCCCGAGGAGACGGCCCGCGTCCTCGCCCGGGCGTGCGGCCACTGGGGCTCGGGTGCCGACTATCTCTACAATGCCGTCCACCATCTCGGCCTGCACGGCATCAAGGATCGAAACCTCTGGCGGCTGCAGGCCCTCGTCGCGCGGCAGATCGAGGCGGATCACGGCGCCTTTGGCGAACCGGCGGCCAGAGACTAGGGGCGCACCGGTTCAGGCGCCGATCGACAACGGCGCAGTGACGTCGTGCACCTCGCAATCGAGGGCGGGATCGCCGGTTTCCCACATCTGCATGAGGAAGCGCCCTTCCCCGCCGAGCGCGACGAGCGGCAGGTGCCATGTGCCGGCCCTGTAGATGACGACCTGGCCCGCGTGCCCGACGAACGTCCTGAGATCGCGGAGATCCGGCCGGCCCTGGCCGTCGGCCGGCGCCACGGCGACGAGGTAGGACGACGCCTGCAAGGGGACGAACATCTGGTCGCTGTGCGGATGCCGTTCGATCTGCCTCACAGGAAAAGGCAGGCTCGACGCATCGAGGCGATACAGCGCCGAGACCGGCGTTCCGGCCGTCGTTTCGTGCCGCAGATCGATCGGAAGATCGCAGCGCAGGCCGCGGTTCTCGTTGACCGGGCGTCCGGGCAAGGACGAAAGGTCGATGACGGAGCCGAAGGGCTCGAAAGGCTGCGGCGTCAGGGGACGGGGGGTAAGAATGCCCGGGACCATGGCGCGATCAGCGGCCGGCTTCGTCGTCATCCTCGTCGGTCTCCACCGCAGGTACGGCGTAAACGCCGTTCAGCCAGCGTGACAGATCGACGTCGGCGCAACGCTTCGAGCAAAAGGGACGGAAGGCGTGGAGCGACGGCTTGCGACAGATCGGGCACGGCGTCGCGGCCGTCCCGTCGTCTGCCGGTGATGACGCGGCCGGCGCGCGGCGAGCCTGTGCGGCTTTCGGAATGTTGTCGTTTGCCATCGCGCCGATATGGACCGGCCGGCGCGATCACGCCAGTCCCGGAGGGCCAAAAAAGAAAAACCCCGGTGCTTTCGCACCGGGGTCCATGAACCATTCGCGAGAATGGATCAGAAGTCGCGCTGGAAGCGCAGACGACCGAACCACTGGCTGTCGTTCGCCCCGAAGAAGGGGTTGCCAGGGGTGATCAGCGCCGCGTTGATGAAGTTCGGCTTGTCCGTGATCATCTGGTAGCCGATTTCCGCGCCGATATCGAGGCCGCGGACCGGGGTCCAGATCAGGTTCGTGCCGACCGAGAAGGCGGCAGAGTCATACCACGGGCCGTAGTGATCGACCTGGCCGTAAGCGGCATAGATGCCCTGACGGAGGGTCGGAGCCCAGTAGTGCAGCAGACCGCCGGTGACCGACCAGGACTTCGTGGTGTGGCCGTTGCCGAGGGCGTCGTAGATCACGTCGGTCGTCGGGATCGAAGCGGTGCCCGTGCCAGCGGTGCCCCAGCCGGTGTAGCTGTTGGCGCCGTCCGCGTAGGCGGCCTGCAGGAACAGGGCGTCGCCCGGAGCCAGCATCGGCAGGTTGATCTTCACGCC
>CAZJCW010000060.1:0-18121 GCA_964544365.1 uncultured Alsobacter sp. | reverse complement strand
GCGTGGCGGCCATGGCGATGGAGCACAACCTCGTCTTCACGCCGCACACCTGGACCAACGGCATGGGCGTCATGGCCAACGCGCATCTCGTCTGCGGCATGGTGGAAGGGGTGTTCCTCGAATACCCGTTCGACCCGCCCGAGTGGGGTCTGGACCGGCGCGACTACATGATGGCGGAGCCGCTCAAGGTCGATGCCGACGGCATGATCGTGATGTCGCCCGCTCCCGGCATGGGCTACGCGCTCGACGAGGATCGGCTGGCGAAGACCCGGGTGGGCTAGAGAGGCGCGAGCAGACCCCTTGTCCTCGACGCTGCCGGGAGGCACGCCGCGCTTGCCCTCCTTGCTGTCCCAGCAGCGACCCGGGTGACGCATTCCGACAAGTCCCCGACGCGCTCCCGGGAGCGCGCGGGCACCATTGTCCCGACCATGTCGGACGATACCAGGCGCGGGTGGAGACGGGCATGAGCGAGGACATTCAGGCCGGGGGGCGCGAAGGCCGGCGCGGGCGCGAGGCTCGCCGCGTGGCGCGGGCACAGCGTGGCGCCCTGTCGATCCCCTACATCACCCGCAACATTCCACTCACGGAGGTCCTCACGAGCGAGGGGCTCGAGATCATCGAGCGCAATGCCGAGACGATCCTTCAGGAGGTCGGCATCGACTTCCGCGACTATCCGTCCGCGCTTTCGCTGTTCAGGGACGCGGGCTGCGACATCCAGGGTGAGCGCGTGCGCTTTCCGCGCGGGCTGGCGCGGGCACTCTGCGCCACGGTTCCTGCCGACTACGTCCAGCACGCCCGCAATCCCGCACGAAGCGTCCACGTCGGCGGCAAGGACACGGTATTCGCACCGGTCTATGGCTCGCCCTTCGTGCACGACATCGACAAGGGCCGGCGCTACGGCACGATCGAGGACTTCTGCAACTTCGTGAAGCTGGCCTACCAGTCGCCCTTCATGCACCACTCGGGCGGCACGGTGTGCGAGCCGGTCGACCTGCCTGTCAACAAGCGCCACCTCGAGATGGTATACGCGCACATGCGCTGGTCGGACAAACCCTTCATGGGCTCCGTGACGCACCCCGACCGGGCGCAGGACACCGTGAACCTGGCCGCCATCCTGTTCGGCGAGGACTTCATCCAGTCCAACACGGTGTGCACCAGCCTGATCAACGCCAACTCGCCGATGGTGTGGGACAACACCATGCTCGGCGCGGCCGAGGTGTACGCGCGAAACAACCAGGCGACGATCATCACCCCGTTCATCCTGTCCGGCGCGATGAGCCCGGTGACGGTGGCCGGGACGCTGGCGCAAGTCCTGGCGGAAGTGCTTGCCGGCGTCGCGTTCACGCAGCTGGTGCGGCCCGGCGCACCGGCGATCTTCGGGACCTTCGTGTCGACGCTGTCGATGCAGTCGGGCGCGCCGACCTTCGGCACGCCCGAGGCGGCTCTCGCCATCTACGGCGCGGCGCAGCTGGCGCGGCGCATGAACATGCCATTCCGTACCGGCGGCTCGCTCTGCGCCTCCAAGCTGCCCGATGCGCAGGCGGCCTACGAGAGCGCGCAGACCCTCATTCCGACCCTGCATGCGGGGGCGAACTTCGTTCTCCACGCGGCGGGCTGGATGGAGGGAGGACTTGCCTCGTCCTACGAGAAGTTCGTCATGGACTGCGACCAGCTCGGCATGATGCACGTGCTGGCCAAGGGCATCGACCTCTCGGACAACGGCCAGGGCATGGATGCCTTCCGCGAGGTGGCGCCCGGCGGCCACTTCCTCGGCTGCGCGCACACGCAGGCGAACTTCGAGACAGCGTTCTACCGCTCCTTCATCGCCGACAACAATTCGGTGGAGCAGTGGGAGGCCGAGGGCCGCCTCGATGCGGCGCAACGCGCCAACCGGGTTTGGAAGAAGTCGCTCGCGGAGTACGAGGCGCCGCCCATCGACCCCGGCCTCGACGAGGCGCTGCGCGACTACATCGAGCGCAAGAAGGCGTCGATGCCGGACGCCACGCACTGAGACCCGCCGCTTGGGCGCTCACGCCTCGCGCCGGATCGTCGGCGGCGGCAGGTCCGGCCAGATGTCGGGCGGGACGAGGCCCAGCGCCCGCGGATCGTCCGTCACCTCGACGGCCAGCTTGTACGGTGTGAATCCCGACCGGCGGTAGAAGGCGATGGCGCCCGGGTGGTCCAGCGTGCAGGTGTGCAGCCAGAACCGGCGGATGGGGCGGGAGAACGCGGCCTCGATGGCGCGGTTCATCATCCAGCGCCCGGCCCCACGGCCGATGGCGTCCTCGACGAGCCCGAAATAGACGAGCTCGGGCTCGTCCTCGACCCGCCGGTCGATCTCCATGAAGCCGATGTCGCCCCCTGGCCCCGCCAGCGCATAGGCCTCCCTGCGCGGATCCTCGAGGAGCCTTGCAAGCTCGTCGGCGGGGATGCCGAGCCGGGAAAACCAAACCCATCGCTCGCCGATGACGCGATAGACCCGGGCATAGCGCTCCACATCGGCGGCGGTCAGGCGATGCAGCGCAAGGTCGACCGCCTCCCGCTCCGGCCGTGGCTTCGGAGGCGACGTCATCTCCAGGAACGTCACCACGGAGGCTATCGCCCCGTCCGGGAGCGCCGAATAGCCGTCGCGCAGGGTCATGCCGGTCCAGTCCATGGCGCCCCCTAGCATCCCTGCAAAACGGTGTCACGACGGTTTGCCAGGGCGAGCGCGGCGATTCCGGCACGCGGCGCGTGTTCCCCGCTTGCCCTCGCGTGCGACGTCATGCAGTGATGCGCGGCTTTCCACCGCCTGCAGAGGGGGCGGGCCACAGGGCTCGTCGGGCATGAAACGAGTCCTTGATTTCTTCTGGCCTCTTCTGGGCCTTGTGGCGGTCGTCTGGTCCGTCGATCTTCTCTACAAGAAATTGAAGGCGGAGGCGGCCGTCGATCCCGCCGTCAAGGCCGTTCTGGAGGCCGGGAGCCTCTGGACGAACATCGTCACGATCGCGACCGGTATCGGCGAGAAGATCGCGGCCATCCCACCGTCGGGCTACCTGCTGGCGGGCCTGTCGACGCTGCTCGCCTACGCCGCACTCGCCTGGTACGACCGGATCGCGCTGATCCACCTGAACCGCGAGAAGGGCATCTCCTGGCTCTATATCGCGGTCTGCTCGTTCGTGACCTACGCGCTGTCCCACAATATCGGCGCCTCGGTGTTCTCGGGCGGAATGGTGCGCTACCGCGCCTACACCGCGAAGGGCCTCAGCCCGGCCGAAGTGGCGCTGCTGGTGGCGCTGTGCTCGTACACGTTCGGGTTCGGCACGATCATGCTTCTTGGCCTGGTCCTGGTCGGCGAACCGCACATCCTTGGCCCGCTGTCCTCGCTGGCGTCCTGGTTCGCGATCGGCGAGGGCGTGGCGCGGGCCATCGGATTTGGCCTGCTGGCGTTCTGCCTGCTCTACACGATCGGCTCCTGGCTGCAGTTCCGGCCGTTGAAGATCGGGTCGTTCGAGGTGGTCTATCCGCGGCTCAACATCGTGGCGCGACAATACATCGCGGCTCCGCTCGAGCTGATCGGCGCGGCCGGAATCATCTATTTCGCGCTGCCGGCCGAGGGGAACCCGGGGTTCTTCGTGGTGCTGGGGGCTTTCCTCCTGTCCTTCTCCGCAGGGCTGCTGTCGCAGGTGCCGGGCGGCGTCGGCGTGATGGAGGCGGTGTTCCTGGCGATCATGCCGAGCGTGCCCGCCCCGGCGGTGTTTGCCGCCCTGCTGGTGTGGCGACTGTTCTACCTGATCATTCCGCTGGTCATTTCCCTTCCCGTCGTGCTGCTGTTCGAGCGCTCCCAGCTTGCCCAGCGCGCCAAGGATCCACCTCCCCTGACCTGACGGACCGCACAGGATGTCGCGTCTTCGCCGCCTCATGTTCGGATTTGCGACGCTTTCGGGCGTCGCCGAACGCGGGTTCTTCATCCCGTACCGCTATGCCGCGACCGTGCGGCCGGGCTCGTACCCGGCGATCGAGCCGCTGTTCGAAACGGCGGCCGGACGGTTCGCGGCGATCCTCGACGATATCGAGACCCACGCCGCCGCCTTCTCGAAGATCGGGCGGACCTCCGCCGCCCAGGGCGCGCCGCGCTGGGCGCAGGACTGGTTCCCCCGCCTCGACGCCGCCGCCGCCTATGCCATCGTGCGGCGCGAGCGGCCGAGACGGATCATCGAGGTCGGCTCCGGCCACTCGACGCGCTTCATCGCCAAGGCCGTCGCCGACGGCGGCACGGGCACGCAGATCGTTTGCGTGGACCCCGCCCCGCGCGTGCCGCTCGGCAACCTTCCGGTCAAGCATGTGAAGCGCGTCTTCGGCGATGCCGATGCCGGCGCGACGGCAGAGCTAGGATCGGGCGACATCCTGTTCATCGATTCGAGCCACATCGCCATGCCCGGGAGCGACGTCGACCGGCTCGTGCTGGACGTGCTGCCGCGGCTCAAGCCGGGCGTGCTCGTTCACATCCACGACGTGCTCCTGCCGGACGGCTATCCCGAGGTCTGGGCGTGGCGCGGCTACAACGAGCAGACCGTCGTTGGCGCCCTGCTGCAGGGCGGCGCCTTCGACCTCGTCTTCGCCAGCCACTATGTCGCGACGCGCATGGCTGCGGCCGTCGCGGCCGGCGTCCTCGGCACCCTGCCGCTGAAGAAGGACGTGCTCGAGACGAGCCTCTGGCTGCGCAAGCGCTAGATTTCGGTGATCGTGCCCGCCCTCGCCAGGACGGGAAGGGCTAGGGCCCAGCCGAGCGCGTGCCGACCCTAGACGCTGCCCACCGTCTTCAGCCGGGCGCGGGGGTGAATCTCGGCCTGCGACATGACCGGCGTCTCGCGCCGGAAGCGCTCGATGATCGAGCGGGCGAAGGGGCGTACGTAGGCGGATGTGACCAGCACGGGCATCTCGCCCATGCGCGCGGCGTCCTCGAAGCGATCGCGCACCACCGTGACGAACTCCTGCAGCTTCGATGGCTGCATGGCGAGATGGCGGTCGTCGCCCTGGCCGACGATGGACTCGGCGAACACCGTCTCCCAGTGGGGGGAGAGCGTGATGATCGGCAGCTGGCCCTGCGGGCCGGTGAACTGGGCGCAGATCTGGCGGGCGAGGCGCTGGCGCACGATCTCGGTGATGTCGCGGGCGTTCTTGGTGCCGTTCACCGCGTCGGCGATGCCTTCGAGGATCGTGCCGAGGTCGCGGATCGAAATGCGCTCGGCGAGCAGGTTCTGCAGCACGCGCTGGATGCCGGTCATCGGGATCTGCGCGGGGACCAGGTCCTTGACGAGGTCTGCGTGCTCCTTGGGCAGGTCCTTCATCAGCTTCTGCAGCTCGACATAGGACAGCAGCTCGCCGACATTCGACTTCAGGATCTCCGTGAGGTGCGTGGAGATCACCGTCGCCGCGTCCACGACGGTATAGCCGCGAAGCTGCGCGTCCTCGCGCAGCGATCCGTCGATCCAGGTGGCGGGCAGGCCGAAGGTCGGCTCGATGGTGTGCTGGCCGGGCAGCTGGATCATGCCGCCCATGGGATCGATGGCCATGAACTGGCCCGGATAGACCGCGCCCTGGCCGGCGTCGACCTCCTTCACCTTGATGATGTAGGTGTTCGCCTCCAGCTGCACGTTGTCGAGGATGCGCACGGACGGCATGACGAAGCCCATTTCCGCGGCGAGCGTCCGACGCAGTGCCTTGATCTGCTCGGTGAGCCTGTCCGAACCGTCGGCGCTGTTGACCAGCGGCAGCAGGCCGTAGCCGATCTCGATCTTCAGGTCGTCGATCTTCAGGACGTCGGCGATGGGCTCCTCGCGCGGGCCCTCAGCCGGAGCACTGGCACGGGCGGCATCGTCCTGGACGTCCTGGGCCTCGCGCTGCGTGAGCCAGAGGCGTCGCGCCATGTAGGCGGCGCCGCCGGCCAGCGCCAGGAACGGGATCGCGGGGATGCCCGGCAGGAGGGCGATGGCGGCCATGACGAGCGCTGACATGCCGAGCGCCTTCGGCATGCTGGCCAGCTGCCTGGCGATGGCCTTGTCGGCCGAGCCGCTGACGCCGGCCTTGGAGACCAGCAGGCCGGCGGCGGTCGAGACGATCAGAGCCGGGATCTGCGTGACGAGGCCGTCGCCCACGGTCAGCAGGGTGTAGGAATGGCCTGCGGCGGCGAAGCTCATCCCCATCTGGGCAACGCCGATCACGATGCCGCCGATGACGTTGATGAGCGTGATCAGCAGGCCCGCGATGGCGTCGCCGCGCACGAACTTCGATGCGCCGTCCATGGCTCCGAAGAACGAGCTTTCGTCCTCGAGCGCCTTGCGGCGGGCCTTGGCGACGTTCTCGTCGATCAGACCGGCGGAGAGGTCGGCGTCGATCGCCATCTGCTTGCCGGGCATGGCGTCGAGCGTGAAGCGCGCGGCGACCTCGGCGATGCGGCCCGAACCCTTCGTGATGACGACGAAGTTCACGATCAGCAGGATGGTGAACACCACCACGCCGATCATGAACGAGCCGCCCATCACGAAATTGCCGAAGGCCTCGATCACGTGGCCGGCGGCCGCGGTGCCCTCGTGCCCGTGCGACAGGATGAGGCGCGTCGAGGCGAGGTTCAGCGCCAGCCGGAACATGGTGGCGATGAGCAGCACGGTGGGGAAGGACGAGAACTGCAGCGGCTCCTCGATGAAGAGCGCCGTCATCAGGATCAGCACCGACAGGATGATCGAGAGCGCCAGCAGCAGGTCGAGGACGACCGAGGGCAGGGGGAAGATCAGCACCACGAGGATGCCGATGACACCCAGCGCCAACCCGATGTCGGAGCGGCGGGCGAGCCGGGAGAGCCCGTCCCGCGTCGGCATCGCAAGGGTCGGGGCGCGAACCCTTCCGCCGCTGCTTCCCGCCGGGACGTCCGTCATGCGCTCACCGTCGCCACCTGCTGCCGGATGCCTGGCGGCATCTCCACCCGGCAAGTCTTGCCGGGTGTATGGTTAGCGGCTGGTTAATGCCGGGGGCGGGCCTGGCCTGATCCTACAGGCCGGCGACGCGTGTCTCGCCCGGAGCAGGCACGGCGAGGCCCTCGGCCGTGTATTCGTTCAGCTTGTTGCGCAGCGTGCGGATCGAGATGCCGAGGATCTTGGCGGCATGGGTGCGGTTGCCGAGGCAATGATCGAGCGTGTCGAGGATCAGTTCGCGCTCCACTTCCGCCACGGTGCGGCCCACGAGGGCGCGCGCCGTCGCCTCGGCCGTCTCGGCCGCGCGGGCCACCGCGTCGCGCGGTCCGGCGCCCAGGGACTCGCCTTCCGGCGTCATCAGCGCCTCGGGACCGATCTCCGGGCCGATGGCGAGCAGCACGGCACGGTGCACCGTGTTCTCGAGTTCCCGCACGTTGCCGCGCCAGGGATTGGCCAGCAGCATCCGCCGCGCATCGGCGGCGATGGGCCGCTGGGGCACGCCGTTCGCCTCGGCGTATTTGCGCGCGAAATGGTGGGCGAGTTCGAGGATGTCCTGGGTGCGCTCGCGCAGCGGCGGGATCTTCAGGTGGACGACATTGAGGCGATAGAAGAGGTCCTCGCGGAACGTCCCCTTGCGCACTTCGTCGGCCAGCGTGCGGTTGGA
This sequence comes from uncultured Alsobacter sp., assembly GCA_964544365.1. Taxonomy (GTDB): domain Bacteria; phylum Pseudomonadota; class Alphaproteobacteria; order Rhizobiales; family Beijerinckiaceae; genus Alsobacter. Next base: position 10,507 of record CAZJCW010000060.1, on the reverse strand, counting down.
TGTCGCAATGACGCGGATGTCGACCGGCACGGGCTTGCCGCCGCCGACGCGGTCGATGACGCGCTCCTGCAGCGCGCGCAGCAACTTCGCCTGCAGCCGCACGTCCATCTCCGAAATCTCGTCGAGGAGCAGCGTGCCGCCCGTCGCCTCCTCGAACTTGCCGACACGGCGCGCGATCGCACCGGTGAAGGCGCCCTTCTCGTGCCCGAAGAGTTCGGATTCGAGCAGGTTGTCGGGGATCGCCGCGCAGTTGACCGAGACGAACGGCTTGTCGCGGCGGTTCGACTTGGAGTGAACGAAGCGGGCGATGACCTCCTTGCCCGTTCCGCTTTCGCCGGTGATCAGGATCGACGCATCCGAGCGCGCGATCTGTTCGGCGAGCCGCACCACCCGCGCCATCGCCTCGTCGCGGAAGACGAAGGCCCGGGTGTCCCGCGAGACCGCCTCGAGGACTGCCGCGATCAGTTCGGGATCGGGCGGCAGCGGGATGTACTCGCGCGCGCCGGACTGGATGGCCGCAACGGCCGCACGCGTGTCGGTCCCCGTACCGCAGGCGACCACCGGCGTCCGGATCCGCTCGGCCTCGAACTGCGTGACGATGTCGCGGATGGACAGGACCACGTCGACCATGACGAGATCGGCGCCCTTGGCGCGCATCACCGCCATGGCCTGTTCGATGGTCTCGGCGTTCGTGACGGCCGCCCCGCGGTCCATGGCGATCCGGGTGGCGAGGGAGAGCTGGCCCTTCAGGGTCCCGACGATGAGCAGGCGCATGGCGATGTCTCCTGACCTCAGCGATCGGCCTTGATGATTTCGGTCATCGTGACGCCGAGGCGCTCGTCCACGAGGACGACCTCCCCGCGCGCCACGAGGCGGTCATTGACGAAGATGTCGATGGCTTCGCCCACTTTCCGGTCGAGTTCCAGGACGGTGCCAGGACCCAGCCGCAGCAGTTCACCGATCTCCAGTCGCGTCCGGCCAAGCACCGCCGACACGTTCACCGGCACGTCGAAGACGTGCTCGAGATCTTCCGCGACCTTGCTGACGCCGCCTTCGCTGCCGCCGCCGACCTGCGGACCCTGCCCGGCATCGAAGTCGATCTCCGTCGCGGATCCGCCGCCCTTGAGATCGGGGAGTGGAATATCGTCGGGGCCTGCCATGGGACCTGCCTCCTTCACTCTGCTTCAGGGCCGAGCGAGCCCGTATGGCGGGCAATCGCGGCGGCGATGAGGGTTTCGATGGCGGCGCTGCTGCGGGCGACGCCGCCGTCGGCCCATTCCAACCGGAAGTCACCGGGCGCCATGTCAGGCTCGCCCAGGACGACGAGGCGACCGGCAAAGCCACGTTCGAGCGCCAGGCGGTCGAGCATTGCCTTGGCGGTGTCGATCTGGTCGTCCGGCACGGTCACCACGGCATGCGGCGTTCCGACGAGGGCGCGGAAGCACTCCGAAGCGGCCTGCTCGAGCGGGGCAAGCGGCGCAGCCGCCACGAGTTCGCCGGCCAGCCGCCTGGCGAAGGCGATGCCGAGCCGCGCGGCCTCGCTCTCCAGCCGGGTGCGTTCCGCATCGAGATGCGACAGCAGCGCACCCGCCTGGTTTGCCACGGCCTCCATGGCCCGGGCGAGCCGCATGGCCGCTTCCTGCTCGGCTTCACGCCGGCCGTCGAGCAGGCCGCGTGCGTAGCCTTCCTGCTCGGCCTGTTCCAGCCGCTGCTGGTCGCCCTGGCGGCGCGAAACGCCCGAGCGGCGGTCGAATTCCTCGTCGAAAACGAACTTCTGCGGGCGGATGCTCATCACATCACCAGTTCGTCGGCATCATCGTGGCGCGTCAGGATGACCTCGCCGTTGCGCTCGAGTTCGCGCGTCAGATCAACGATCTTTTTCTGCGCCTCCTCGATCTGCTTCAGACGAAGCGGTCCCAGCACCTCAAGCTCGTCCAACAACAGCTGGCTGGCCCGCCGTGACATGTTGCGCAAGAAGGTTTCGCGCACACTCGACGGCGAACCCTTGAGCGCCTTCGCGAGAAGGACGGTATCGACCTTCCGGATCACGGTCTGGATCGCCGGCGGGTCGAGATCGGCGATGTCGTCGAACACGAACATCATCGACCGGATCCGTTCAGCCGTGTCGGGAAGCACCTTTCCGAGGGCATCGAGAATGCGGTCGTTGGCGTCCTTGTCGATATGGTTGAAGACCTCGGCCATCTGTTCATAGACGTTGCGGACGGTCGCCCGGGAGATTGTCGACATGAACTCGCTGCGTAGCGCCATCTCGACATTCTGAATCGTCGCCTTCGGGACCGTCTCCATGTGGATCATCCGGTCGATCACCTCGACCACGAGCTTCTCGGGCAGCAATGCGATGACGTTGGCGGTCTGGCGTGGATTGATGCGCGAGAGCACGAGCGCGATCGTCTGGGGGTGCTCGTTCTTGAGGTAGTTGGCCAGCATCGGTCCCTGGACGTTGGACATCTTCTGCCACATGTTCCGTCCGGCCGGTCCGCGCAGTTCCTCCATGATCAGTTCCGCCTTGTCCTGCGGAAGCAGTTTCATGAGCAGCTGTTCCGTGCGTTCGTAGTCGCCCATGACGGCGATGGAGGGCAGCCGCTCGATGAACTCGCCCATGACGGATTCAAGCGCGCGCGGCTCGACGGAGCCCAGCTGCGTCATCGCCGCGGTCACCTGCCGGATCTCGTCTTCCTCGAGGTAGCTCCACACTTCCGTGCCGTACTCTTCGCCGAGCGCGAGAAGGAGGGCGGCGGCGCGGTCGACGCCGTTGAGAAGCTCCTTCGACTTCGATCCACGGGGCGCGTTCATGATCAGCCGGCCTCATGAATCCACTGGCGGATGATCGTCGCCGTGGCGCTCGGGTTCTCCTTGACGATCTCGCCGATGCGCTCGATCGAGCGCGCCTGGACCTGGCCGTTGACGCGCGCGATCTCCATCATGCGCCCGGCTTCCGTCTCGATCATGGCGGCTTGCTGCTGGGCGGCGGTCGGGGTGCCCGGCAGCGCCGCCGCGGGCGAGCCGTCCTGGCCCCCGCCACCGTCTCCGCCGCCGCCGCCGCCGCCGCCGCGGCGGGTCCCCGCCTGCTGCGCCAGGATAGTGCGCACCATCGGCCGCACCACGACGAGCAGCACAACAAGCGTGAGGATCATGAGGACGAACAATTCGACATAGCGCATGACGTCGTGGCGGGTGGGCAGGAACTGGGCGATCAGTCCTTCGCTCGTCGCCGCCTCGATGGCCTGCGGCGCATCGGCGAAGCGCAGGTTCACCACCTCGATCTGGTCGCCGCGCTTGGTGTCGAAGCCGATGGATGACCGCACGAGTGCCGCGATCCGGTCGAGTTCCTCCTGCGGGCGGGGCTGGTAGGAAACCTCGCCGTTGGCCGTGCGGGCGTAGATGCCGTCGACCAGGACCGCGACGGAGAGCCGCTTGACCCGACCGCCTTCGACGACCTCGGTTCGCGTTGTGCGGGAGATCTCGTAGTTGATGACCTCTTCGGACTTCTGGGTCTGCTCGCGCTGCTGCGCCGGCGCGGCGTTGTTCCCGGCGGCCGGCAACTCGTTGCCGACGGTGACCTGGCCGTTACCATCGGTGGTGGCGGCGGTCTCGTTGCGCGTCTGCGTGGACCGGACGACGCGGCTCTCGGGGTCGAAGCTCTCGGACGTCTGCTGGACGCGGTTGATGTCCATCTCGGCCGAGATCTGCACCCGCGTGCGACCCTGCCCGACGATGCTGGCGACGATCTCCTCGACCTGGCTGCGCAGTCGACGCTCGAAGGAGACCTGTTTCTCATCGGCGGCGACGCCGGCAGCAGTATCGCCCTGGGCGCCGTCGGCGAGGAGCCTGCCGCGCTCGTCGATGATGGAGATCCGCTCGGGCTTCAGCCCCTCGACGGCAGACGCCACCAGGTGACGGATGGCGCGGACCTGGCTCGCTTCCAGGTCGCCGGTCACCTTGAGGACGATCGATGCCCGTGGCTGCTCGCGGTCGCGCTCGAAGAGGCGCCTCTCCGGAAGCGCGAGGTGGACGCGGGCCGACTGCACGCGGGAAATCGACCGGATCGTCCGGGCCAGTTCGCCCTCGAGGGCCCGGAGCGCGTTGACGCCCTGCACGAAGCTCGTCGCGGAGAAGGCGTCGCCCTTGTCGAAGATCTCGTAGCCGACGCTGCCGCCCGTCGGCAGTCCCTTCCCGGCTAGGTCCATCCGCAGGCGGGTGATGGCATCCTTGGGCGCGAGGATGGTTCGTCCCTCGTCGCGCAATTCGTAGCGGATGTTGCGCGATTCCAGTTCGCGAATGATCCCGGCGCTGTCGGAGGTCTGCAGGTCCGCGTAGAGCACCGTCATCGCGGGCTGCGACACGCGCATCATGACGAAGGCGAAGAAGCCGACGAGCGCCAGCGTCACCGCCACCATCGAGGCGATGCGGGCCGGTCCCAGTCTCATGAGGAGGTTCGTCAGGCCCAGCAAGCCCAGCTCCATGCCGCTCGACCGCGGGCCAAGCGGGCCAGCGGTTAGGCAAAAATTGCCGCGTGCAGGGTTAGCGAACGGTTAATGGGTGCCGGAAGTGAGCCAAAAAAGCGAAAGGCGCCGGATGTTTCCGGCGCCTTTCGCTATCGAGGGTAGCAAAGAGTGAAGCCAATCACTCAATGGCGGTATTGCTGGATCCGGGTGGTTCGCAGTCCCGCGAGCCCATGCTGGTCGATCGAGGCCTGCCAGGACAGGAACTCTTCCACCGTAAGGGTGTAGCGAGTGCAGGCTTCCTCAAGGCTGAGGAGACCTCCGCGGACGGCCGCGACAACTTCCGCCTTGCGCCGGATCACCCACCGCCGCGTATTCGCGGGCGGCAAGTCGGCAATCGTCAGCGGGCTGCCATCGGGCCCAATCACGTATTTCACCCTCGGCCGGTAGGGTTCGGTCATTGTACGCTCACACAACTCGACTGACCAACGTCATGTGAGACAATAGGCTCCGCCCGCTTAAGAATTACCTAAGCCGACAAGGGGTTTTGCGGCATCGTGTCGAGGCCGATCCGAACCGGAGGCGGAGAGCGCGAATCGCATTGCCTCAACCAGCAATTGCATGGCGCGTGTCCCTGCTGCCCCGATGGCATGGCTCTGCATCGCACGATTCCGCCCGTTCATCGTCAGGCCGCCGGCTTGCGCATCGACTTCACCTTGTCGATGGGCACACGCGCCGCGCCGATGTTGAGCATCGCGGCCTCGCCGGACAGGTCGACGCTGTCGACGGTGCCGACGATTTCACTGGCGACCGTCATCGACTTCCCCTGCAGGTCGGTTCCGACCACCGAGATCGTGTAGTCGCCAGCCGGCGCAGAGCCACCGGACATGGTGCGCCCGTCCCAGCGGAAGGCCTGGGTGCCGGGCGTGAAGGTGGTCGGCTGGCTGAACACGGTCGAGCCTGCCGCGTCGCGAATCGTGATCGTCCCGGACCCGGCGCGGGGTGCGCCGAGGTTCCATGTGGCCGATCCGTTCTCCAGCTTGGTCGTGGCGCCATCGGCGGTGACCTGCATGCCGACGAAGCCCAGCGCGTTGGTGGCGGTGGAGGCCTTCGTGGCGCTGAGCAGCGACGACAGCATGTCATTCGACTTGATCTGCTGTTCGACGGACGCAAACTGGACGAGCTGCTGGGTGAACTGGTTGGTGTCCAGCGGGTCGAGCGGGCTCTGGTTCTTGAGCTGCGTCGTCAGAAGCAGCAGGAACTTGTCGAAGTTTCCCGCGAGCATCTTCGACGAGTTGGCGGTCGAGGAGGAGGTGCCTGCCGTGGCGGCGGCACTCGCGGTCGATAAGCCGGTCGTGGCCATGGTTGTTTCTCCTCAGATCCGGATGTCGAGGCCCCCGGCGGGAACGCCGAGGGAGCGGATGGCGGCCGTCAGGTCCCGGGCGGCGGCGTCGCTGCGCTCGAGGGTATCGGGACCGGGGCGGCCTGCGTTCTGATCCTGGCCGCCGGTGCTGCGCTCCTGGCCCTGGCCGCCGAGAGAGAATTGCAGGGCGCCGTCGCCGGTCTTCAGCCCGGCCTGCTCGAAGGCCCGCTCCAGAGTCCGCGCGTCGCGCTGCAGCAACCCGAGCGTGTCGACGCGGTCGACGACGATGTGCGCCTTCACGCCGCCGTCCTCGCCGATGTCGAGACGCACGTCGACACGACCGAGCGAGTCCGGGCTCAGCCGGATCTCGAAGCGTTGCTGGCCCTCCATGGCCCGCATGCCGATCTCGATGGGCAGCATCGCCATGGGGGTCGGCGGTGCCTGCGGCGCCTGCGCAGGGGCGGCGGCCTGCTGCGGCGTGGACATGTCCGTCGCCATGCCGCCGAACGCGCCGGACTGCAAGGGCGGCAGCGTCGTGACGCTGACTTTCACGCTTTCCATGGCCGGGCCGGCAGGTTCGGCGCGCGAGGCTTGAGCTTCCGCGGAGGAGGAACCAGGCGCCTGCGTGTCGAGGCCGACCTTGCGCTCCTTCGCCTCCGGATCGGGTACGCCGTCGGTGCGAGCCAATGTCTGTGGTCCGCCGGCAGCGGGCTGGACCGGCTGGGCTTGCCCGTCCAAGGGGGCGGCGGCTGCCGGCGCCGGCAAGGCAGCCTTGGCCGGCTGCGGGGCATCGGGAGCAGGCGCTTCTGTCGTGGCGCCTGTACCGGGCCCAGCCGGCATCGCCACCGCCTCCACCGCTTCGCCGTCGCTCGTTGCCTCTGCGCCCTCGTCGGACGCCGGCGAGATCTGCGGTGCGGACGATGCCTGCGCGGCGGTTCCTTTGGCCGTACGAGTTGTTCCGGCGGCTTGGACTGCGACTGCGGCGACGGCCTGTCCCTGTTCTCCAGCCGTCTGCCCGGTCTCGGGCGACGTCTGCGGCTGTCCGGCGGCCATCGCGGCCAGCACCGCGGCGGACATGGCGTCGCCTGCGGGCTGTGACGGTGCGGGAACTGCGGGAGCGGCCGGCTGTGCCGCCATGAAGGCCGCCTCGGCCTGAGCATCCCGGACCGCAGCGTCGGTGTCCGCCGTCTCGGATCGATCCGCCTCGCCAGATACCGCGGCTGCTTCGGCCTCGACCTGCGGAGCGTCGGCCTGTTTGGCGCCGGACTCAGTGTCGACTGCGTCGGCCCGCTTCCCGTCATGCGCCTCCCGATCGATCGGGCGCGCTTCGTTGCGTCCTGCATCCCGATCGGCGTCATCGTTCCGCGGGTTCTTCGTCGCCTCCTGGCGAGTGTCCGCCCGGGCCGCGCGCGGCTGCGGGTCGGCCCGCTCCGGCACGGAGGCGAGTTCGCTTTCGAAGGCGGCCGCGCTACGGGAGGCGGGCTCCTGCCGCCGCGGGGCGGAACGGGCTTCGGTGTTGAGGCTGCGCAGGTCGGTCGTCTGCATCATCGATATCCAGCGGCGCGGGGCACGAGACATGCCCGGCGGTTCGATCCCCTCACGCAAGGGGCAGGCCAGCTCACGGAATCAACGATTCCAGCGACTTGGCGGCTTTTCCGTTCCAGGGCTGCCGGCAGCATCGACCTCCCCCGGCAGATTCTGCCGGGCCGGGCGGAACCTGCGGCTTGGACCGCGGGTCGGAAAACCTATATGGACGTTGACGAAATGCCCGAGCCCCTGACGGAGCCATGCTGAACAGCCTCGACCTTCCTGGCCGGCCGGAGGAGACCCGCGTCGTCGTCGCCATGTCAGGAGGCGTCGACTCGTCGGTCGTGGCCGGCCTGCTGAAGCGCGAGGGCTATGACGTCGTCGGCGTGACGCTGCAGCTTTACGACCACGGCGACGCCGTTCACAGAGCCGGCTCTTGCTGTGCCGGGCAGGACATCCACGACGCGCGGCGGGTCGCCGCCGCGCTCGGCATTCCCCACTACGTCCTCGACTACGAGAGCCGTTTCCGCCACGAGGTCATCGACCGGTTCGTCGACAGCTACCTCGCGGGCGAGACGCCTGTGCCCTGCATCGAGTGCAACCGCCAGATCAAGTTCCGCGACCTTCTCACCACAGCGCGCGACCTCGGCGCGGCCGTCCTTGCGACGGGGCACTATGTCGCGAGCCGCGCGCGTCCCGACGGCGGCCGCGCCCTCCACCGTGCGGCCGACGCCGACCGCGACCAGAGCTATTTCCTCTACGCCACGACCGCGGCCCAGCTCGCCATGCTGCGATTTCCGCTCGGCGAGATGCCCAAGGCGCAGGTCCGCGAACTGGCCCGGCAGTTCGGCCTGTCCGTCGCCGAGAAGGCCGACAGCCAGGACATCTGTTTCGTCCCGTCGGGCCGCTACACGGACGTCATCGAGCGGCTGAAGCCCGAGGCTGCGAACGAGGGCGATATCGTCCATGTCGACGGCCGCGTCCTCGGCCGTCACGCCGGCATCATCCGCTACACGGTCGGCCAGCGCCGCGGCCTTGGGCTCGCCGCCGGCGAGCCGCTCTACGTCGTGCGGATCGACGCGGCAAAGGGTCAGGTCGTCGTCGGTCCGCGCGAGGCGCTTGCCACGCGCAAGGTGGCGCTGAAGGAGTTCAACTGGCTTGGCGACGCGCCCGTACCGGCGAATGGCCTCGACGTCGCCGTGCGCGTGCGATCCACGCGCCCGCCTCAGGCTGCGCTGCTGCGCGTGGTCGATGGCGAGGCCGAGGTCGAACTGCTCGACGGCGAGTACGGCGTATCGCCGGGGCAGGCCTGCGTCGTTTACGAGGACGTGTCGGGCCGTGCGCGTGTCCTCGGCGGCGGCGTGATCCGCGCCGCGCTTCCCCTGGCCGCACCGGTTGACCTCGCGGCGCGGCCCGCCGCGGCGGTCGCCGCGTCCTGACGCCATGCCGGAGCCGGCTCCCGTCCTCGACAACCGCGCCGTCGAAGCGGCGTATGCGCGCTGGGCTCCCATCTACGATCTCGTTTTCACCGCGACGATGGCGCCCGGGCGCAAGGCGGCCGTCACGGCGGCTGAAGCCTGCGGGCCTGCTATCCTCGACGTCGGTGTCGGAACCGGCCTTGAACTGCCGCTATTCTCGCCCGCATCGACCGTTACCGGTGTCGACCTTTCGGAGGCGATGCTGAAGCGCGCCAGGGCTCGCGTGCTGGGTGAGCGGCTGGCGGCCGTCGCCGGCCTGTGCGTGATGGACGCGACGCGCCTCGGCTTTCCCGATGGCGCCTTCGATGCCGTCGTCGCGCCTTTCGTCATGACGGTTGTCCCCGATCCCGCTGCGACGCTCGAGGAATTCGCGCGCGTCCTGCGCCCCGGTGGGGAGATCGTCCTCGTGAACCATGTCGGCGCGGAGGAGGGGCCGCGCGCCGCCGTCGAGCGTTGGCTGGGCCGCCGGAGCGCCAGCCTGGGCTGGCGGCCCTCGTTTCCCTTCGCCGTCATCGGCGACTGGATCGACGCCCGGCCGGACATGGCCCTCGTGGAGCGGCGCGATCTTCCGCCGCTGTCGCTGTTCACGCTCATCCGAATCCGGAAGGCTGGCTGACAGGTCTCGTCCGCTGGTCGATCGTGACATCGTGCAAGGCGCGGCCGATCCTTGACACCGCTCGCACGCGCGTCCTATACCGCCGCTGCCTTGCGGGGGCGCATCGACCGAACCCCGCTTCATCCCGCAGCCGCAAGGCCGGGGATGGTCACGGGGCGGAGTAGCTCAGCTGGTTAGAGCAGAGGAATCATAATCCTTGTGTCGGGGGTTCGAGTCCCTCCTCCGCTACCACCTTTTCCCACAACCTGACTCCCCTCCCGCCGGCAGTGTCACGGCACCCGTCGCTCGCATGGGCGGCGTTACGCTTCGGCCGCCGTGAGTCACCAGGGTTTCCCGGCGCGGCAGGCGAAGACGTACTGGATGCGCTCGTTGTTGCCGAGGGTGCCGGAAGGGTAGCGCTGGCGGACCTGCTTGTCGCAGGAGTCGTTGCCGAGGTTTTTGCCGGTGCTCTTGCCCGTCCCCTTGCCGCCGCCGGGGGCGGTGGCCTGGGCGCCCGGGGAGGGCTTGGCGGCCTGCTGCGCGGCGGCGGGGAGGGACAGCGCCAGCAGGGCGGCGCAGAGGGCGGCAGCGGGCGGAGCGAGGGTCATGGCGGTCTCACATGCAAAGGGGCGGGGCCGGGCGGCCCGACGCCAGACTGCAACCGCGACGTGAAAGCAGCAAGCGCGCCGGCGGTCCGTCCGGTCACCGCCGCCGCGCGACGCGTCCGTGGCGGCCGCGCCGGGCCGGCGCTCCACAGGCCCCGCCGAACGCCGTACAACGTGCCGCGTTATCCCGGATGATCGCCGCAGCGAGTGGAGACGGACCCATGACCCCGCGACAGCGCCCTGATTGCATTGCCCACTGGACGGATATCGAAGGCCCGGACGACTCGCATTACCCCGGCGATGACGAGTTGATGAGCATCGGCGCGCCGTTCGGCGCCCATTTCGGCCTGACGCGGCTGGGCATTCATTATGAGCGCCTGCTGCCGGGGCGGCGGACGTCCTATCCGCACGCCGAGAGTACGGAGGAGGAGTTCGTCTACGTGCTCGCGGGCGAGCCCGCCGTGTGGCTGGACGGG
>CAZJCW010000059.1:0-18542 GCA_964544365.1 uncultured Alsobacter sp. | reverse complement strand
TCTCCTCGTAGGTCCAGTCCATCAGCCCGCCGCGGCGGATCTTCGTCTTGTCCGGCGTGAAGTCCTCGTAGATCGAGACGGTCGGATAGCCGGTGATCTCCGTGCCGACCTTTCCGATCTCCTTGAAGAGCGCGATGTCGCGCGCACCCATGGCGCTGTCGGGCTTGGTCATGCTGGGCCGCATGATGATGCCGCCATGGGTATGGTAGGCGCACATGCCGCATATGTTGGGGTGGTCGAGGATCAACCGCGCCATGGCCATGGCCTCGGGCTCGGACAGCGGATGCTCTCCCGCCCCGTACTCCTGCGGCGACCAGTGCGTCGGGAAGTTGCGGTTCATGTTGCCGTCGAACGGCATCTCGATCGGCACGTTGACGCCGTCGAAATTGCGGATCCGGCCTTCCGGATAGACGCGGTAATACTCCCCGCCCTCCTCACCCGGCCGGCGTTGCACCATGATCCGCGGATCGACGGTGCTCTTCTTCCACTCTCCCTTGTCGTCGCGCAGGCGCATCCAGACGATGTAGCCGTCACCGTCGAGGTCCTCGGGGATCAGGCCCTCGATCCGGTCGAAGCCCGGCATGAAGCGCCCGTTGCCGCACCAGTTGTAGTAAGGCGGCACCAGCGACAGTTCCGCCCCGTCCGGATTGATGCGCGGGAGGATGTAGAAGACCTGCTGGTCGACCAGGCGCGTCACCTCCGGGTCGTTCCCGTAGCCGGTCAGCAGGTGCCAGATCGCGTAAAGCGCGGTGGCGCTGGTGGCGTGTTCCTCGGCATGGATCTGGGCGTCGATGTAGTAGCCCGGCTTTTCCGCCGCCGGACCCGTCTTCGGATTGGCGATCTCGACCAGCCAGACGTCCCGGCCCTGAAAGCTCTTCGCCAGCGAGCGCATCGTGGCGAGATGCGGATAGGCCGCCACCAGAGCCTGCAGCCGCTCCGTCATCTCGGCATAGGTGTAGTAGCGGTCGAAGGCGATGTCCGGCTTGGTCACGGGCATTGGTCCTTGAAGAAGGCAGGGGAGGAGAGGGTCAGCGCGACACGCAACCGAACCACCTTCATCGTCCACCACCGGGCGCCCGCAGCGCAAGCCTCGTCGGCGCAGGACTGATGCGGCTCGTTCGCCTCGCTCCGGCTCCACGAGCCGGCGCATGGAGCCCGACGCGGCGTCGCGTCACGTCCGGCAGTAAGGCGGAAGGCAGGTGTTGCAGCGGGCGCGCGGAACCGTATTATTTCATTATGCGGTCAAAAGTTCGAATGGCGAACATCCTGGAAAACGCTCCGGCACGTCGGATCGGGCTGATCGTCAATCCCTTCGCGGGTCTCGGCGGACCGGCCGGCCTCAAGGGTACGGACGGAACGGAGATGGTCCAGCGCGCGCTGGCAAGAGGAGCCGTGCCCCGTGCCGCCGAACGGGCGGCAAAGGCGCTGGCTCTTGTGGCGCCGCTGGCCGGGCGTTTACAGCTGCTGGCGGGCTCCGGCGCGATGGGCGCAGCAGTGGCCACAGGCCTCGGCCTCACAGTCGGATCGATCGGCGAGCCGGCAGAGGCGACGACGGGCCGCGACAGTCGCGAGGCTGCCGCAGCCATGGCGGCTCGCGGGGTTGACTTGATCCTGTTCGCCGGGGGCGACGGAACAGCCCGTGACGTTCTGGACGGCGCTCCGGATACGCCGCTGCTGGGCATTCCAACCGGCGTGAAGATGCACTCGGCCGTCTTCGCGACGTCGCCGGAAGCGGCCGGCCGGGTCGCTGCGATGGTCATCGAGGACACGGCGCAACGGATGCGGTGGCGGCAGGCCGAGATTATGGATCTCGACGAGGAGGCCCTGCGGGAAGGCCGCGTTGCCGCGAGGCTACACGGCTATGCGCGGGTTCCGGTCGAGCGGATGCTGATGCAGAACGGCAAGGCCGGCAGCGCCAGGGTCGACGAGGACGTGGCGCTGGCGGGCCTCGCCGACAGGATCGTCCACGGCATGGAGCGGGGCCGGGTGTATGTCCTGGGCTGTGGCCAGACGATGCGCCTGATCAAGCGCCGGCTCGGCGGCGACGGCACGCTGCTCGGCGTCGACGTCGCGCTCGACGGCCGGCTCATCGCCACCGATGTCGACGAGGAACGGCTGTTGCGCCTCGTCGAAGGCGTCCCCGCCCATGTGGTCGTCGGCGTCACCGGCGGACAGGGCTTCGTCTTCGGGCGGGGCAACCAGCAGATCGGGCCTCGGGTCCTGGCCCGCGTCGGCCGCGACGGCGTCACCGTCGTCACGAGCGAAGCCAAGCTGACGGCGCTCGATCCTGCCTGCCTGCATGTCGACACCGGCGACCCGTGCGTCGACGCGATGCTGTCCGGCTACCTGCGCGTCCACACCGCGCCGGGCCGTTCGATGATGATGCGGGTTGCGGCATGACGGCCAATCCCCGAGCCCCACTTCCACTGCAGGAGCGCGCCCCGTGAGTGCACACCGAACGGCGGCCCATCCCTACATGGCCAACTCGGTTCCCGAGATCAAAGCGGCCATGCTGAAGGAGATCGGCGCCAAGTCCATCGAAGCCCTCTTTGAGCAAATCCCCGCCGATCATCGCCTCAAGACGCCGCTGAAGCAGCCACCGGCGCTTCGATCGGAAGCCGAACTGAAGAAGCACCTCGTCGGCCTGCTGCGGCGCAACGTGAGCTGCGAGGCCAATCTCAGCTTCCTCGGCGCGGGCATCTGGCAGCACCATGTGCCCGCCATCTGCGACGAGATCGGAACGCGCTCGGAGTTCCTCACCTCGGTGTGGGGCACGGCCATGTCCGACCACGGCCGCAACCAGGCCTGGTTCGAATTCTGCTCGCAGCTCGGCGAGCTGATCGGCATGGAGTTCGTCGGGCTGCCCGTCTACTCCTGGGGCTGCGCCGCCGGCAACGCGATCCGCATGGCGTCCCGCCTCACGCGTCGCCACGAGGTGCTCGTCCCCGAGACGATGTGCCCAGAGAGGCTCGCCATCGTCCGCCAGTACTGCGAACCGCCGGAGATGGAGAACCACATCGCGGTGGTGACCGTCGCCCACGACCGCAAGACCGGACTGATCGACCTGGCGGACCTGCGCCGCAAGCTGTCGAAGGCAACGGCCGCGGTGTATCTCGAGAACCCGGGCTATCTCGGCACCATCGAGACCCAGGGCGCCGAAATCGCGCGGATGGCGCGGGCTGCCGGCGCGGAGACCATCGTCGGCGTCGATCCCATCTCGCTCGGCGTGCTCGCGCCGCCCTCCGACTACGGCGCGGACATCGTCGTCGGCACCATCCAGACGCTGGGCGCCCACATGAGCGCGGGGGGCGGCCTTGGCGGCTTCATCGCCTCGCGCGACGAGGAGGCCTACGCGCGCGAATATCCGACGCTGAACGTGTCGATCACCGATACGACGGTTCCGGGCGAGGTCGGGTTCGGCCTCACGCTGTTCCACCAGTCGTCCTACGGCTTGCGCGACAAGGGCAAGGACTGGACCGGGAATTCCGTCTACCTCACCGCGATCCAGAACGCGGTCTACATGTCGCTGCTCGGACCCGAGGGCTTCCGCGAAGTGGGCGAACTGATCATCGCGCGGGCCCACTACGCGGCCCGGCAGATCGGCCGCATCAAGGGCGTCAAGGTTCGCTGGAAGAGCGGTTTCTTCAAGGAGTTCGTCGTCGACTTCGGCGGCACGGGCCAATCGGTGGCCCGCATCAACAAAGCCCTGCTCAAGCGCGGCATCTTCGGCGGAAAGGACCTGTCCGCCGACTTCCCGGCGCTGGGCCAGAGCGCACTCTACGCCGTCACCGAGATCCATTCCGCCGAGGACATCGACCGCCTCGTGGCGGCGCTGAAGGACATCACGCAATGAGCACCCTTCCCACGCCCCGCGAAGTTCACCAGGCACGCTGGAACGAGCCCGTCGTGATGGAGATGGGCTATCCGGGCCGCCGCGGCGCGGTGTTCCCGGCACCCGAGAAGGCGGTGGAGAAGGCCGTCGGCCCGGCCGCCGATCTCGTTCCTGCCGCGATGCGCCGCAAGACGAAGCCCGCCCTGCCCGAGATGACCGAGCCGGACGTGCTGCGGCACTACCTGCACCTGTCCCAGATGGTGCACGGGATGATGGGGGTGAACCTCTTCGGCACCTGCACGATGAAGTACAATCCGCGCATCTCGACGCACCTGACGCTGCGCCCCGAGCTGGCGACGATCCATCCCTACCAGCCGGAGGAGACGATCCAGGGCCTGCTGGAGATCGTCCACGGCTTCGACCTGATCCTGCGCGACCTCTCGGGCATGGACCAGTTCGTGTTCCAGGCGGCGGGCGGTGCCGACGCGGCCTACACGCAGACCTGCATCACGCGCGGCTACTTCGCCGCGAAGGGAGAGCTGCAGCAGCGCAACGAGATCATCTCGACGATCCAGACGCACCCCTGCAACCAGGCGACGGCCGCGACGGCGGGCTTCAACGTCATCACGCTGCCGCTGGAGGAGAACGGCTACCCGTCCATCGAGGCCCTGAAGGCCGCGCTGTCGAACCGCACGGCCGCGCTGATGGTCAACAACCCCGACGACATGGGCGTCTACAACCCGCAGATCAAGGAGTGGGTGCGCCTCGTGAAGCAGGCCGGTGCGCTGGCCTTCTACGACCACGCCAACTTCAACGGCGTGATGAGCAAGATCCGGGCGCGCGAGCTCGGCTTCGACGCCTGCATGTTCATGCTGCACAAGACCTTCGGCGGACCGAAGGGCGGTGGTGGCCCGGCCGTGGGCGCCTATGGCTGCAGCGCGGAGCTGGCGCCGTTCCTGCCCAAGCCCATCGTCGTGCACGATGCGAAGAAGGGCCGCTACCGCCTCGACAGCGACCGCCGCATGAGCGTCGGCAAGGTCCGCGAGTATCTCGGCAACCTGCAGATCGTGTTCTATGCCTATGCCTGGGCGCGGGCGATGGGCGCCGAGGGCATCACGGAGGCGTCGGACATCGCAGTCCTGGCCAACAACTACATGGAGAAGAAACTCCTCGCGATTCCCGGCGTGGAGAAGTCTCACCCGCATCTCACGCAGTACCGCATGGAGATGACCCGCTACGGCCTCGGCCCGCTCAAGGAAAAGACCGGCATCGGCGTCGTCGAGGTCGGAGCGCGGATGACCGACTACGGCGTCGACAGCCCGTGGCTCTCGCACGAGCCGTGGGTCGTGCCGGAGCCCTTCACGCCCGAGCCCGGCGAGCTGTGGTCGAAGGAGGACATCGACTACTGGATTGCGGCGATGGCGAAGGCCTGCGAGGAAGCGCACACCAATCCGGACCTGGTGCGAAACGCCCCGCACAACGCGGCGATTCATCCGATCAAGGGCGAACGCCTCGACGATCCCGCCTACTGGGCCACGACGTGGCGGGCCTACAAGCGCAAGCGTGCCGCCGAGGCCGCCGCGCCGCGCCGCGCGCGCAAGGCCCGTGGCGGATCGAAGGCGTGAGCGCGCGGGTGACACAGCGTGCGGACGGGCCGGTCGGGGAGTTCGCGCCATGGCCCTGACGATCTACGGCATCGCGCGCACCCGCACGTCGCGGGTGCTGTGGATGGCCGAGGAGCTTGGCATCCCCTACCGGCATGAAAAACTTGCGCCGGCGGCGGGCGACACGCATACGCCGGCCTTCCTCGCCATCAACCCCATGGGCCGGGTACCGGCCATCGACGACGGCG
Source organism: uncultured Alsobacter sp. (assembly GCA_964544365.1). GTDB lineage: Bacteria > Pseudomonadota > Alphaproteobacteria > Rhizobiales > Beijerinckiaceae > Alsobacter. Next base: position 12,858 of record CAZJCW010000059.1, on the reverse strand, counting down.
GCCTGCGCGTCAGCGAATCGATGGCGATCAATCTCCACCTCGCCCGTGCCCACGGCGGGGCGACCGGTCTCGGACCGCGTGACATCGGCGAGGAGGCACTGGTCACGCAGTGGACCGTCTGGGCCGTCGCGGAGCTCGAACCGAACGCCCACGAGGTCCTCGTCCATACATTGAACCTGCCGCCGGAGCGGCGGGACCCGATGCGTCGCGATGCGGCCCTTCAGGCTCTCGCGCGGCCGCTCGCATGCCTGGAAACGGCGCTCCGGGATGGCGATGGTCATCTCGTCGGCGGGCGCTTCACCGTCGCGGATCTCAATGTCGCCTGCGTCGTCTTCTATCTCCGGGGCGCGGACGGTGCGCTGGCGGCCTACCCCGCGATAGAGGCCTGGTATTCCGCCGCCACAGCACGTCCGGCCTTCGCGCGAATGATGGCCCTGAGAGAGGCGGAATGAGCGCAGGCCAGCCCGCCGATCCGCCCCATCTTTGGACCGAGGAACGCTGGCGCGGTCTCGTCGGACGCGTGCGCGCCGGCCGGCGCTTGCGCCCGCCTGCCTGGAAGGACGGCGCCCGCTGTGCGGTGGCCCTGTCGTTCGACGCCGACCACGAGACCTTCGAAATGGGGTCCGGCGGACAGGCGATGGGCCGCCTTGCCTGGGGAGAGTTCGGACGGCGCGTCGGTGTGCCACGAATCCTGGCGCTGCTCGCGCGACACGGCGTCCCGGCCAGCTTCTTCGTCCCCGCCGTCTCGGCGTTGATCGACCCGGACGAGCCACGTCGCATTGCAGCCGCCGGGCATGAAATCGGCATCCACGGCTGGATCCACGAGAACAATTCCCTGCTCGACTACGACACCGAGCGTGACCTCATGCTCCGGTCCCGCGATACGCTGGCCCGGCTGTCCGGAAAGGATCCGGTCGGCCTGCGGTCCGCCAACTGGGACACCAGCCCGAACACGGTCCGCATCGTCAGCGAGATGGGCCTTCTCTACGACTCCTCCCTCATGGCGGACGAAGAGCCCTATGAACTGCTGCTCGACGGCCAGCCGACCGGCGTGGTGGAGATCCCCGTCGAGTGGCTTCGCGACGACGCCGTCTACCTCCTGTTCAACCGCAATCCGGCAACGCGTCCCTACACGACGCCGGAGGGCGTCCTGGACATCTTCCGCCGCGAGTTCGACGCCGCCTACGAGGAGGGCTCCGTGTTCCAGCTCGTGATGCATCCCTTCGTCATCGGCTATCGGTCGCGCATCTGGATCCTCGACGAGATCATCCGCCACGCGCGCGCCCGCGGCGACGTCTGGTTCGCCACGCACGCCGAGGTCGCCGCCTTCGCGCGTGACAACACGGTGAAGGACGACGCCCCTTGAACGAGAGCGCACTCCGCCATGACCGCCCCGTCGCCGTGATCGGCGCCGGCAGCATCGGCGTCGCCTGGGCCATCGTGTTCGCCCGCGGCGGGCGCATCGTGCGCCTGCAGGATCCCGACGCCGCAAGACGGGCGGCAGTTCCCGGCGAGATCGAGGCGCGACTTCGCGACCTCTCGGCAGCCGGTCTGCTGGAAGAAGAGCCGCTGGCCATTGCGGCGCGCATCGGTGTCGTGGCCAGCGTCGCGGAGGCCGTCGCGGACGCAGGGCATGTCCAGGAGAACGCACCGGAACGACTCGACATCAAGCGAGCGCTGTTCACGGAGTTCGCGGGCCTCGCGCCACCCGATGCGACGCTCGCGTCCTCGTCGTCCGCCATCGTCGCGTCGGCCTTTGCTCCAGACACTGCTGCGCGGGGGCGCTGTCTCGTCGCCCATCCGGGCAATCCGCCGTTCCTGATCCCCGTCGTCGAGATCGTGCCGGCCCCCTTCACCGACGCACAGACCGTGACGGCGGTGCGAGACCTGATGGTCGATTGCGCCATGCGCCCCGTGCTCGTGGAGCGCGAGGTCGAGGGCTTCGTGTTCAACCGGCTCCAAGGGGCCATGCTGCGCGAGGCCTACTGCCTCGTGCGCGACGGCGTCATCGGCGTCGAGGATCTGGACACGGTCGTGCGGGACGGGCTCGGCTTGCGTTGGTCGGTCATCGGCCCGTTCGAGACGTCCGACTTGAACACGCGCGGTGGCATCGCCTCCCACGCGGCGAAGATGGGCCCGGCCTACGCGCGGATGGGCGCCGAGCGGGGCCAGAACGATCCGTGGACCGCCGAGCTTGTCGCGCGTGTCTCGGCCGAGCGCCGGGCCGCGTTGCCGCTGGACCTCTGGGATGACAGGGTCTCATGGCGTGACCGGGCCTTGATGCGTGTCGTCTCAGCGCGGCGGACAATCCCGCCCTTCGAGCCGGAGGCGGGCTCTTGACCGCGATCCGCTTCTCCTTCGAAGGCCGCGACATCGACGCCCGCGAGGGACAGACCGTCGCCGCTGCGCTGTCGGCCGCCGGTGAACTGGCGCTGCGCGAGACGCGGACGGGCACGGCGCGCGGTGTCTTCTGCGGCATGGGCGTCTGCCAGGAATGCCTCGTCACCGTCGACGGCATGCCGAACCGGCGCGCATGCCTGGAACCGGCCAGAGACGGCGCGCATGTGCGTCGCCAGTCCTTTCCCGGCGAGCCGCCCGGCGCCACCCACGGCGCGCGGCCCATCGGGCTGAATGACATCGCCGTCGAGTCGGCCGACGTGGTCGTCGTCGGCGGTGGCGCGGGTGGTTTGGCGGCGGCCATTGCAGCACGAAGCTGCGGGCTCGAGGTCCTTCTTCTGGATGAACGCTCGACCCCGGGCGGACAGTACTTCAAGCAACCGGCGGGCGCCCTGCAGGAGCCGCTGCTCGACAGACAGCAACGCGACGGGGCCGCCCTGCGGTCCAGGGCCGTCGCCGGGGGCGTGCGCATTCTCGACGGCACAGAGGTCGTGATGGCGCTCGATGCCGGCAGCGTCGTTGCCGTCCGCAAGGGGCACAGCCTCGTGGCCCGCGGCCGGGGGCTGGTGATTGCAACCGGTGCCTACGAGCGTGGACTGCCGCTGCCAGGCTGGACCTTGCCCGGCGTGATGACGACCGGCGCTCTGCAGACCTTGTGGCGGAGCTATCGCGTCGTGCCCGGACGGCGCATCCTGGTCGCGGGCAACGGCCCGCTCAACCTGCAGGTTGCATGCGAACTGATCGACGCCGGAGCCCATGTGGCAGCCGTCGCCGAAGCCGCCGAACTGGCGGCGCCGAACAGGCTCGGCGCGCTGAGCCGCATGACCTTTGCGGACCCTCGGCTCGCGGCCCGGGGCGGCGGCTACCTGGCACGCCTTCGCAACCAGAGCTCCCTTCGACTCGGCGCCTTCGCACGGCGCATCGAGCCTGCCCCCGGAGGCGGCCTGCGCGTGGAGATTGGCCCGGTAGGCAGCGGTGCAGGCGAGACCTTCGACGTCGACGTCGTCGCGCTGGGCTACGGCTTCCAGCCTTCGAACGAGCTTCTGCGGTCGCTCGACTGTGCCCACGACTGGGACGCAGCCGCCGGGATGTTGCGCACACGCCGCGATGCCGCTTGCCAGACCACGGTCCCGGGCGTCTACGCGGTCGGCGACTGCTGCGGATTGGGGGGGGCGCCGGCCGCGCTGGCGGAAGGCACGATCGCCGGCGTCGCGCTCGCCCGCGACCTCGGCGCGACAGTCCCGCCGGACCTCGTCCGCGAGCGGGACAGTGCCGTCAGCGACCTTGGCCGGCAGCGGCGTTTCCAGGCTGCGCTATGGGATCTCTTCGCCGCGCCGCGCCCGGGCCTATCGCTGGCGCAGGGGGACACGGTCGTCTGCCGCTGCGAGGACGTGAGCAAGGCCGACCTGGTGGCCGCGGCAGCGGATGGCGATCCCGGCATCGGCGACGTGAAGCGGCGCACGCGCTGCGGCATGGGACGCTGCCAGGGACGATATTGCGGCCCCGTCCTGGCAGAGCACATGGCGGCGGGCGGCCGACGTCCGCTCGACGAGCGCGCTTTCTTCGCCCCGCGCGGACCGGTCAAGCCGGTGACGATTGCCGACCTCGTGGGCGGTAGCGAACCGTGACGGCCGCGCCTCATCGGGAAGCAGACGTTCTGGTCGTCGGCGGCGGTATCGTCGGCATGGCCGCAGCGCTGGATCTTGCCCGCGACGGGCATGCCGTCGTCATCGTCGACGACGGCCGCCACTCCGGCACCACAGCCAATGCCGGAAGCCTGCATGTGCAGATGCAGAGCCGGTTCATCCGCCTCTATCCGGACCTGGCGCCGAACGTCGAGCGATCGTTGCCGCTCTATGTCGCTGGCGCGGCGCGCTGGCGCGAACTCGCGGCCGAACTCGACGCAGACATGGAGATCAAGCAGTCCGGCGGCCTGATGGTGGCCGAGGACGAGACGCAGTTCGCCTTTCTTGCGGCCAAGTGCGAGCGGGAACGGGCGCTGGGACTCGACGTGCACATGCTCGATCGCGCGGAGTTGTCGCGCGTCGCTCCCTATCTGGGCGATGCGGTGTACGGCGCGGAGCTGTGCCGCGAGGAAGGCAAGCTCAGCCCGCTGAAGGCGAACGAGGCCGTTCGCCGGGCCCTCGACGGACTCGGCGTCGTCCGCCTGGGCGAGACACGGGTGACATCCATGTCACGCGACGGTACGGCCCTCATCGCCGGCCTCGAAGGACGCCAGGCGGGGCAGGTCCGGGCAGGACGCATCATGCTGGCGGCCGGGGCCGGGACAGGGGGCCTTGCGGCCCTTTTGGGCGTGCGCATCCCGACCGAAGCCGAGCCGCTGCACATGAACATCACCGAGGCGACGACCCCGCTGATCGGACATCTCGTGCAGCACGCCGAGCGAATGATCACGCTGAAGCAGTTGGGTGCGGGACAGGTCGTCATAGGTGGGGGCTGGCCGGCGCGCTTCACCGGGCCGGATGCCTTTCCCACGGTCGATCCCGCGAGCATGATCGGCAACCTGAGCCTGGCTCAGCATATCGTCCCACGGCTGGGCGCGCTGCGCGTGATCCGGACCTGGGCGGGCGTGAACACCACAGCCGATGGCCAGTGCATCCTGGGTCCGCTTCCCGGTTGGCCCGAGGTGTTCGCAGCCGTCCCCGGGGACGCAGGCTATACACTCGGCCCACTCGTCGGACGCATGGCGTCAGCCATGATGACGGGGCGCGATCCCGGCCACGATGTCAGTCGTTTTGGCGTCGAGCGTTTCGCCGAGAGAGCGGCCTAGTCGCGGATCAGGCGGTTGATGCGGTCCGTCGCGTCGAGCAGTTCCGGCAGGAAGCGGCTGCGCAGTTCCTCGGACGTCACACGGACGCTGGGCCCGCAGATGTTGAAGGCCGCCACGATCTCTCCCGAACGTGACCGGATGGGTGCGGAAACCGACCGCAACCCGACCTCGAGTTCCTCGTCGACGATCGACCAGCCGACACGCCGGGCATCGCGGATGAGGTCGCGCAACTTGCCCTTGGCCGTCACGGTCTTAGGCGTATGGGCAACGGGCTTGATGGTCGACAGGACGTGTTCGAGCGCCTCGTCCGTCAGCCCGGACAGCAGCACGCGGCCGATGGACGTGCAGTAAGCCGGCAACCGTGAGCCGACGCGGATGCCGACATTCACGAACCGCGTGGAATGGCCGATATGCACGACATAAAGCACGTCGTTGCCGTCGAGCACCGCGCCGAAGCACGATTCGCCGAGCTTCTCGGAGAGCTCGGCCATGATGGGCCGGGCGGTTTCCCACAGGCTGGCCGAAGACATCACGGAATGGGTGAGCTCCAGCAGCTTGGGTGTGAGCTGGAACCTCTTTCCGTCCGTTTCCATGTATCCGGCATGGGTGAAGGTCAGCAGGAACCGGCGCGCGCTGGCCCGGCTCATGCCGGCGTATTCCGCGACCTCGGAAAGTGTCATGCGCGACTTGTGCTTGCTGAACACCCGCAGCACGTCGAAGGCCTTCAACACGGAATGGACGATCTCGCGATCGCTTCCACCTTTTTCGGCGGCAGCATCCGGCGCGGCGTCAACGACGGCGTCGTCGATCTCCACGGGCTGCACGATCTTGCGACGCGCGGATGTCTGGATGGCGCCCATGGGCTCCTCGTTGTTCAAGCGGCAGCACTAACCCGAAACTCGTCCCGACGTCGAGTACGCCTCTCGTCGGTCCGCCGCGGTCCGGGTAGCGCCCGGCGCTTTCAGGATCCGTTCTTCAGTTTATCGAACAACTGAACGCATTGCGAACATTTCCCTTCCGCTGCCGAATCCGACCCGTCGAAGACAGCAAGGCCATGTTTGCTATTGTTTTCAGATTTTTAGCAATCAGAACGCGATCGGCGGTGTGCAGTGCGGCGATTCCATCATGGGCGCAATGCGAACGAAAGATCGAAATTTGGCTTGAAGGTTGGTTCCCCAACTGGTCAACTTTCGCAACGCATCGTCGGTGGGGTCCGCCCGGGACCGGCCACCCGATGCGCGGGGCCCGCTGGGGCTCCGCAGCGACGATCCGGGCAAGGGAGTGGGAGATTGGCGATGGCATATGATTCGACACTGAAGACCGGCGTCTCGCGGCGCTCGGTGCTGGCGGGCATCGGCGCGGCTGGCGCGCTGACGGCGACGTCGTTCTCCACGCCCGTCCGGGCGCAGCAGGCGACGCTGCGCTGGTGGTCGCCGCAGGCCGCTCCGGCCCAGCGCGAGGCGTATCTGTTCCAGATCGCCCAGTTCGAGAAGGCCAATCCCGGCGTGAAGGTGCTGTTCGAGCCGACCTCGGACGAAGCCTATGCGCAGCAGCTCGCCGCGGCCTTCGCCTCGGGCCAGGTTCCCAACATCGTCACGCATCTGCCATCCTTCGCCGTGCAGGATTATTGGGCGGCGGGCCTGCTCGAGCCGTTCAACGACGTGATCGCGGCGCTCGGGCCGCAGAACTTCTACGAGGGCGCCAACCGGATCTACGAGATCGACAAGGGCAAGTATGCCGGCACCGGCGTCGGCAACACCGCCGCCAACATGCTGTGGGTGCGCAAGGACCTGATGCAGAAGGCCAGCATCGACGCGATCCCGCGGACGTGGGACGAACTGCGCAACGCGGCGCGCAAGATGCAGGGCGGCGGCATCTTCGGGGCGCCCCTGCCCTACGGCCGCAACTCGATGACCTCGCTCATCTTCATCGGCGTGATCCACCAGGCCGGCGGCCAGGTGTTCACTCCCGACCTGCAGGTCGGCATCGACACGGACAAGACGCTCGCGGCGCTCGAATGGTACAAGTCCATGCGCGAGCTGTGCCCTGCCGGCGCCACCAACTATTCCTGGGGCGACAGCCTCACGGCCTTCGTATCCGGCGCCACGGCAACCGGCATCTATGCCGGTCGCGTGTTGGCTAACGTCACGCGGCAGAACCCGAGCATCGCGGACAGCATCACCTGCACCGCCTATCCCACCATCTCCAAGGACGTCGAGCCCTGGACGTTCAACGACTTCCCGAGCGTCTTCATTCCGAAGGCCGCCAAGGACATGGAGATGACGAAGAAGTTCGCAGCGCACCTGTTCGCGCCGGAGGGCTACATCAAGCAGCTTCTGGCGGCGCCGGGACACGTGCTGCCGGTGCTCAAGCCGATCGCGAACGACCCGAACTACACGGCCGACCCGATCATCAAGAAGTTCCAGAAGGAAGTCGACCTGATGGCTGGCGCGGCCGCGGGCGGCTACAATCTCGGCTTCGAGTCCGCCCGCCACAAGCCCAACACGAAGGGCGGCAAGGTGGTGAACTCGCACGTCATCGCCGAAATGGTGCAGAGGGTCTGCCTGAACAACGAGAACCCGAAGACCGTCCTCGGCGAGACCGCGAAGAAGATCGAAGAGATCATGAAGGCCTGAACAGAGGTCGACAGCACGCCGCCGCCCGACCGGGCGGCGGCGCTCCACCGCGCGGGCTAAAGCCTCGCGCGACGTCCTTCGCTTCTCACTGAGACCCGGCGACACCAGCATGGCGCAACAGGCCGGCCGCGACGCATCGCAAGGCATGCCGCTGTCGTCGCAGTACGCCGTTCTCGGCGTGCTGCTGATCGCGCCGACCGTGCTCGTGTTCTGCGCGGTGATCGTCTATCCGCTCGTATCGGCCATCTATCTCAGCCTGTTCTCGATCTACACGCCGACCTTGCAGGGAAAGTGGGTTGGCTTCGACAACTACGCCAAGCTGCTGGCGAGCGGCGAATTCTGGTCGGCGCTGCGCACGACGCTGGTGTGGACCATCGGCACCCTGATCCTCCAGCTCGTCTGCGGCATCGGGCTGGCGCTGCTGCTGCACCAGAACCTGATCTTCAGGTCGCTCGCCCGCGGGTTGATCCTGTTCCCGTATTTCGTGTCGACGGTCGTCGCCGTGCTCGTCTGGCGCTGGCTGTTCAACGACCTCTACGGCATTCTCAACCACCTCCTGCTGGCCTCCGGGATCATCGGGATGCCGGTCGACTGGCTCGGCCAGATGCCGAACGCGATGGTCAGCCTGATCCTGGTCGGCGCCTGGAAGTATTTCCCCTTCGTGGTGATCACGGTTCTCGCGCGGCTCCAGACCATTCCGGACCACCTCTACGAGGCTGCCGAGATGGACGGGGCGGGACCGATCGCGCGATTCTTCGACGTGACGCTGCCGCAGTTGCGCGACGTGCTGCTCGTCGTGATCCTTCTCCGCGCCATCTGGGACTTCAAGGAGTTCGACCTGATCTGGCTGATGACCGGTGGAGGACCCGTCACCTCGACGCAGACGCTGCCGCTGATGGTCTACCGCTCGGCCTTCGGCCTCAACGAAATGGGCGCCGCATCGGCCGTGGCGGTGTTGATGATGCTGGTGATGCTCGTCTTCATGGCGTTCTACATCCGCGCCCAGCGGCAGGAGTGAGCCGATGCGCCGCCGCTCCTCCCTTGCCTCCCGCATCATGCTCAACGTCGTCGCGTGGACGATCGTGTTCCTCGTGGCGTTCCCGCTGGTGTGGATGATCCTCACATCGGTCAAGCCGCAGTTCGAGCTCTTCCGGATTCCACCGACGATCCTGCCGCAAACCGTCACCTTCGAGCACTACCATCGCGTGCTGGTCGAAACTCCGTTCCTCAAGTATTTCCGCAATTCGGTGATCCTTTCGGTCGGCACCACGGTCGTCGTGGTCGTCATCGGAACGCTGGGCGCGCACAGCCTGGTGCGCTTCGCCTATCCGGGCCGCGAGCGGATCGCACAGATGGTGCTGTTCACCTATCTCCTGCCCTCGGTGGTGCTCATCATCCCGCTGTACCTTCTCATGGTGTGGCTCGGCATCGCCAACACGCTGTTCAGCCTGATGCTCGCCTACACGACCTTCGCGCTCCCCTTCGCGCTCTGGCTCCTGCGGTCGTTCATGCAGGGGATCCCGCAGGATCTCGAGGCGGCAGCCATGGTCGACGGCGCGAGCCGGATGGAGGCCTTCGTCGACGTGATCCTGCCGCAGGCCGTGCCGGGCATCATCTCGACATCGCTGTTCACCTTCATCCTCGCCTGGAACGAATATCTCTACGCTCTTGTCCTCGTGAACACGGACGAGGCGCGACCGCTGACCACCGGCGTGATGAACATGCTGATCACGGCCTTCAACATCGAATGGTCGCTGCTGATGGCGGCGTCCGTCATGATGAGCCTTCCCGTCATCATCGTCTTCGCCCTGCTGCAGAAGCACCTGACGCGCGGCTTCGGCGCCGGTGGAGTGAAGGGATGACGCGAGACAACGCAGACCGGAGACACGATGGCTGAGGTGACCTTCGAAAAGGTGCGGAAGGCCTTCGGCGAGGCGGTCGCTGTGCGCGAGCTGGATCTGGCGATCCGGTCGGGCGAGTTCGTGAGCCTGCTCGGTCCCTCCGGTTGCGGCAAGACGACGACGCTGCGCATGCTGGCCGGCCTCGAGACGCCCACGAGCGGGACCATCTCGATCGGCGGGGCCGTCGTGAACGAGCTGGCCCCGGCAAAGCGCGATATCGCGATGGTGTTCCAGTCCTACGCGCTCTACCCGCACATGAGCGTCGCGCAGAACATCGCCTATCCGCTGAAGAAGAGGGGCGTCCCGCGCGCCGAGCGCGACACGCGTGTCGCGGCGGTCGCGGCGACGCTGCAACTCGGCGCGCTGATGGATCGCAAGCCGCGCCAGCTCTCAGGCGGCCAGCAGCAGCGCGTGGCGCTGGGGCGAGCCCTGGTGCGCGATCCGCGCGTGTTCCTTCTCGACGAGCCGCTCTCGAACCTCGATGCCAAGCTGCGATCGCACATGCGCGCCGAGCTCATCGAGCTGCATCGCCGGATCGGCAAGACGATGGTCTATGTGACCCACGACCAGCTCGAGGCAATGACCATGTCGGATCGCATCGCGGTGATGCATGACGGCGTGCTCCAGCAGTTCGGCACGCCGAAGGAGGTCTACGAGACCCCGGCCAACCTGTTCGTCGCGAGCTTCATCGGCTCGCCCGGGATGAGCCTGATCAAGGGCGAGCTGCGCGCGGCCGGTTCCGGTCTCGCCTTCGTGCGCGGAAACCTTAGCGTTCCCGTCGCGCGCGGCGGAACGGCAGGCCAGACCGTCACGCTCGGAATCCGGCCCGAGGACATGGTGCTCGGGGCCGGTGATTTCGAATGCACCGTGCGCGTCGTCGAGCCCACGGGGCACGAGACCATCGTCATGGCAGAGGCCGCGGGCGAGACCCTGCTGGCCCGCGCCGCCCCGGATTCCCAACTGGCACCGGGGCAGACCATCCGGTTCGCGCTACGCGCGGCGCGCATCCATGCCTTCGATGCCGACGGGCGGCGACTTCCGCTCGTCTTCGCCCAGACGAGCGCGGCCTGAGCAGCCGATTGCGAGGAGAACAGACACGATGAACCGGAACGACGTCACCTGGAGCGGGCCCATCCCCGCCGTCACAACGCCCTTCGATGCTTCCGGCGCCGTCGACCGCGAAGGGTTTCGCGCCAATATCGACCGGCTGGTCAAGCTCGGTGCGACCGGCGTTCTGGCCTGCGGTTGCACGGGAGAGTTCTGGACGCTGTCTCTCGAAGAACGCCGGATCCTCTATGCCGACGCCGTCGCCGCAATGGCCGGGCGCGGCCCGGCCATCGTGGGCGTGGGCTGCATCGGCGCGCAGGAAACCATCGCCCTCTGCAAGGAAGCGGAGAAGGCCGGCGCCGACGGCCTGCTCGTGCTGCCTCCCTACTTCGTGAAGCTCTCGGAAGACGAGATCTTCGCGCACTACAAGATGGTCAACGACGCCGTCACCAAGCCGATCGCCGTCTACAATATTCCCGGCAACGCGGTGAATGCGATCACACCCAATCTCGCCGACCGGCTCGCCGACCTCGACAAGGTCGTCGCCATCAAGGAAAGCTCCGGGGACTGGAACAATTTCTACGCGACGATGATCGCCGTGAAGGACCGCCTGCGCGTGTTCTGCGGACCGTCCTCCGTCTTCGGCGTGCCGGCCGTCGCGCTCGGGGCGGACGGGACAGTGGATTGCTTCCCCAATGTCTGGGCCGGCTGTCTCGACCTGTACTACGCGGCCCGCGACGGCAAGATGCGGGAGGCCGAGGCGCTGCAGGAGACGGGACGGCGCATGACCGATCTCTTCGTCACCGGCGGGCGCACTCTCTACCCGGCGACGAAGGCCGCCATGGACATGCAAGGTTTCCCCGGCGGCGGGAAACCACGGATGCCGCTCCAGCCGCTGTCCGGCGAACCGCTCGCCGGGCTGCGCCGAGGAATGATCGAACTGGGCGCTATGGCGGCATGAACGGGCGCGGCAGCGGCAAGGGGACGGGAACATGGATCTCGGATTGAAGGGCCGCAAGGCCGTCGTCACTGCCGCCAGCCGGGGACTGGGGCTCGCCTGCGCGCGGTCCCTTGCGCTCGAAGGCGTGTCGCTGACCATCATGGCCCGCACACAGCCGGCGCTGGAGGAGGCCGCGGCGAATCTGCGCGCCGAGACCGGCGTCGAGGTCGCGACGGTGGTCGGTGACGTCAACTCGCCGGAGGGCCGCGACGCGCTTGTCGCCGCCGCCCCCGATGCCGACATCCTCGTCTGCAACCCCGGTGTCCGGCAGGTCCCCGGCAACTTCCGCGACTGGGAGCGGGACGAGTGGTTGCGCTGGTGGGACGCACACTTCTATTCGTCGGTAGACCTGATCCGCCGCCTGACGCCCGGCATGTTCGACCGCGGCTTCGGGCGGGTCGTCTGTATCTCGGTCAGCTTCATCAAGTTTCCGCAGGTCGGATTCGCGCACTCCCACGCGGCGCGGTTGGCGCTCGCCGGCGCGATGGCGTCGATGGCGCGCGAACTCATCCCCCGCAACGTGACGCTCAACAGCGTCTGCCCGGGGCTGTTCGACACCGACGCTCTCCATACGAACTGGCATGGCCACGCCAAGCGGCTGGGCATGACTTACGAAGAGATCAAGGAGGATCGGCTCAAGGGCTGCCCGGCGGGGCGACTGGCCGACCCCAAGGAGTGCGGCGACCTCGTTACCTACCTGTGCAGTGCCCAGGCGGGCTTCATGACCGGCCAGAACATCGTCAACGACGGTGGTGTCTACCAGGGGCTGTTCTGACCATGACGAGCGTCGACCCTGCCGCGCTCCTGCCGGCCGAAGGCCGCGTTGTCGCGATCAGCGGGGCCTCACGGGGGCTCGGGGCGTCTATTGCCCGGCGGCTTCATGCCGACGGACTGACGCTGGCCCTTGGCGTCCGCGATCCCGATGCGACCCGAAAGGCGCTCGGCTTCGACACGCGCTGCACCGTCCATCGCTTCGATGCGCGCGATCCTGCCGCAGCCGACGCCTGGATCGACGCCGTGCTGGCAGCGCACGGCCGGCTCGACGGCCTTGTGAACAACGCCGGCGTGCTGCGTCGCTTCGGGTTC
>CAZJCW010000058.1:0-18627 GCA_964544365.1 uncultured Alsobacter sp. | reverse complement strand
TGGTCAGGCCGAGCACCTCGCTATTCTCGGCGACGCGGGCCTCGGTCGTGTAGTCCTTGATGTCGAGCGCCGAGTCTAGGCCTCCGCCGGCGGGCTGGCGTTCGGGCACAAGGCGATGGAACGACACAAGAAACACGATCCCGATCCCCGCCAGGATCATTCCGACGGGAGCGAAGTCGAACATAGCGAAAGGCTTGCCGGCGATGTCCTCGCGCAGCCGCGAGACAATGATGTTCGGCGATGTGCCGACGAGGGTGACGAGTCCGCCGAGCAGAGCGCCGAAAGCCATCGGCATCAACAGGACGGAGGCCGAATAGCGGCCCTTGCGCGCCATTTCCAGCGCGAGCGGGATCAGCATCGCCAACGCGCCGATGTTCTTGACGAAAGCCGATAGTGCCGTGACCGCGACGACGAGCGCGAATACCTGAAGGCGCTGCGTGCGCAACCAGGGCGCCAGCATCTGCAGTCCGGCTTCCAGTGCGCCCGACCGCGCAATGGCGGCGCTGACGACGAGCGCGCTGGCAATGATGATGACGATGTCGTCGCTGAAACCGGAGAAGGCCCTGTCGGCGGGCACGACGCCGACGGCGATGCCCGCGGCGAGTCCCAACGCAGCGACGAGGTCGTAGCGCAGGCGCCCCCACAGGAACAGTACCATGACCACGGCGAGGACGCCGAGGGCGAGGCCTTGGGACAGTGTCATGCTGGGAGACCCCCGACCTGCTGGAGCCTATCAACTGACATCCACCGAATGACCGGCTTGTTGGGGCGCGAATTGCCGAGGCACACAGGCCGTGGCAAGGCTTGGCACTTCCCAAGCGCCCAGTACCGCGCACCTGCCGGTGAGGCAGGTGGACCCGGCTCCCGATTTGTCGACTGTACCTTAGTCAAGACGCGCCTCTCCTGCGGTTCTGGCTCGAACACATGACCCACCCACTTCATGCCGGAGCCGGATCGGGCGGCGGTCGCAGATCCCCGATGAGCCGGAAGATCTCGGCGAATGCGGTCCGCGAAACAGCGACCTCGGCCATCTGGATGGCGACGTGGCGGCCGTGGCTTACGAGCCTGGCGCTGATCTTGGTCGGCTTCTCCTTGAGGCCCGCCAGCGAGCACTCCTGGATCGGTTCGAGGGCGGCGCGGGTGATACGGCCCGAAACCGGCTCGGCCTTGCCGGCCGGGCTGGGAATCCTAGCGAATCGAGACGGTCCGGTTGCGAGCGAACATGCTCCAGAAAGCCAGGACGATGACAGCACCGACTATCGCGCCGATCAGTCGCGCGCCAAGCCAGAGGGTTCGTTGTCCCCCGGCATCAGGAACTTCGCAATGATGCCGGGGACCAAGCCGATGACGATCGCCCATAGAATACCCATGGCAGCTCCACCTCGTTGTTGTCTGTCCTCAACCTTCCAGGCGGGTGGATCGTTGCCGTGCTTCCGTAGGTTTTCGGCCCAGTAGCTCCGGCACCTTCGCGATGTTGGCCGCCACGCGGCGCGCCTCGTCGTCCGTCAAGGCGTCGGAGTTCACCCCCGCATCGAGGCTGGTGTTCTTGTAGACGTACGCGAGCCGCTGCCCGCCAGCGTCAACGACGACATACCCGCCGGGGATTTCCTCAACCTTCCATGGTGCAAGTAGGCGACGGGGTTTTGTCGGCCTTTTCAGGTGGCCAAGTCGATCTTGCCGTACCTGCGTACGAGTTTGTCGAGGACGTCGACAATCATTTCGTCCAGCCGTTCCTCGGCCACCCAGTACCGGGTCGTCAGGTGGTTGTAGGTGTGACCAAGTCCAGCATCAAGATCGAGCCAGAAGGCAGCAAATCGGCTGGCTGGGCATTCTCAATGAGAGTGGCTGGTGGAACCAAAATGGAACCAGACAGCACGCACCGACGCAAGTTTTGAAAGCTCTTCGGCCTCTAAGTATTTGAATCTAAATGGCGCGCCCGAAAGGATTCGAACCTCTGACCCCCAGATTCGTAGTCTGGTGCTCTATCCAGCTGAGCTACGGGCGCGCGGGGTGCGGGAACGACGGGTCGTCCCTGCACGCGGCGGTGTGATACCGGCTCCGCCCGGGCATTGCAACCCCCATCGGGGGACGGCGGCAAGCGACGCGCGCTGCTTCACGCGCGGCTGCGCGGCGCGGCCGGGAGGTGGATGCGGAACGTCGCGCCGGTGGGGGTGTCGAGAAGTTCGATGCCGCCGCTGTGGGCCGACACGAGTTCGGCGGCTATGGCGAGGCCGAGGCCCGTTCCGCCGGGCCGGGTGGAGGACTGGAACGCCTCGAACAGGCGGTCCCGCGCACGAGGCGGAACGCCGGGACCCGTATCCGCGACCTCGATCTCGACGGCTCCTGGGATGCGCCGCGCCGTCACGGTGATGATCTTGTCCGGCGTCGTGACGTCCCCCTCGGTGAGCACCTGCACCGCGTTGCGCCCGAGATTGAGCAGGACGCGCGAGAGCTGCTCCGGATCGGCCTCGACCTCCAGTCCGGGCGGCACCAGGTTGACGAGCGTCACCGGTGCGCCTTCACCAAGGCCGAGCAGGTCCCGCAGTTCCTCCACCAGGGGCGAGAGGCGGATGAGGTGCTTGTCCGGCGCCCGCTCCACCGCTCGGCCATAGGCCAGCGTCGAGCGGCACAGGGCGATGGCCCGGTCGAGCGCGGCCACGATGCGCGGCGCGAGACGCTGCACGGTCGGGTCGCCCACTGCCACGAGGCGGTCGGAGAACAGCTGGGCGGACGCGAGGATGTTGCGCAGGTCGTGGTTGATCTTGCTGACCGCGAGCCCCAGCGCGGCGAGGTGCTTCTTCTCGCGCAGCTCGTTCGCCAGCGTCCACTGCATCGTGGCAAGGGCGCGCTCGGCGAGCCCGATCTCGTCGCCCCGGTCCGAAGGCCGGACGATCAGCGAGGCGTTCTCGGGGTGCCGGCCGAACTCGATGATGCTCGACGTCAGGCGGCGCACGGGCCCGACGATGATCTTGTGCAGGGCGATGTAGACGAGCAGCGCGGTGATGGCCGAGATGATCAGGGACAGGAACAGGATGTTGATCGAGAAGCGCAGCATCGCGTCGCGCAGCGGGGTCTCGTCCATCACCAGTTCGATGAACTCGGCCTCGGCGGCGCCCGGACCGACGATCCGGATGGCGCGCGGCCCCGGGGAGAGCAGCGTCTCGAACGCATCCGCCGCCAGCGCGACCGGTCCGGCGGCCCGCATGTCCACGTCCCGCGCAATGGCGGGGGGCATGTCCGTGACCGCGAGAAGGCGGCGCGCGCCGCCGGAGCGCATGGCCACGCTGTAGGCTCCGATCTGCGCCACCAGCTTGCGCTCCAGATCGAGCGGCACCGCACCGTCCGGCGCCGCCTCCAGGACCATGGCGGCGATCTGCGCCACGGCGATGCGGTCATTGATCCAGTTTCGACGGAAGTTGGCGATCGAGGGCACGTAGATCAGCACCTCCGCAAGCATGACGAAGAGCAGCGTCAGCAGCAGCAGACGGGTCGACAGCCCCGGTCGTCGTCGCTTCGGCTCGGCTGCGGGGATGGAAGGAGGCGCGTCGGGCTTCATCGGTCGTCACCCGAACAGGCGCAGGAACCGCAGGAGGCGCCCGACGCCCGGGCGGCGGGCCTGCGAGGCATAGAAGGCCACGGCGGCGCGCTTGGATACCTCCGAGAATGTCGGATAGGGGATGATCAGGTCGCGGAAGTCCGCGACGGTCATGCGCTTCTGAACGGCCATGGTCCAGGGAACGATCAGCTCGCCCGCGCGGGCGCCGACGATGGCCGCCCCCAGGATCAGGCCCTTGCCCGTGACGGAGATCTTCACCTCGCCGGCGGTCAGGCGTTCGGCCTGGGCACGGTCGTTCTCGGCGAAGGGAAAGCGCAGGATTCTGGCGTCGCGGTGGCGCGCCCGGGCCTCGTCCTCGGAGAGGCCGACCGTGGCGACCTCCGGATCGGTGTAGACGACGCGAGGCACGACCGCCTGGTCGACGCGGGTGGGCAGCCGGAACAGGGCACTGCGGATGACGAGCCCGGCGTGGTGGCTGGCGACATGCGTGAGGCGGTCGCCGCAATAGGGCCCGCCGGCGCAGTCGCCGATCGCGTAGACGCGGCGGTTGCTGGTTCGCAGGCTGCGGTCCACGACGATGCCGGAGCGGTCGTGGCGAATGCCGGCCGCCTCGAGGCCGAGGCCGTCGACCGTCGGCCGGCGGCCGCTGGCGACGAGAAGGTGCGTGCCTTCGACCGTTCCTCCGCCGGCCAGGGTGAGCCGAATGCCGCCGGCCCAGGCCTCGACCGCGGCAACGGCGGCGTTCTCGCGGATATCGATCCCCTCGCCGCGCAATTCGGCCAGCAGGTGCTCGACGATCTCGCGATCCACGCGCTTCAGTGCCGCGCCATGGTCGAGCACGGTCACGGCCGATCCCAACCGGCGGTGCGCCTGGCCGAGCTCGAGGCCGACGGGGCCGCCGCCGAGGATGATCAGGTGCTCGGGCCGGGTCGTCAGGTCGAAGACGGTCTCGTTGGTGAGATACGGCGCTTCGGCAAGCCCCGGAATGTCCGGGATCGCGGGACGCGAGCCGGACGCGACGACGAAGCGGCGCGCCTTGATCCTCACGTCGCCGACGGCGAGCGTCCGGGCGTCGACGAAGCGCGCTTCGTCGGTGAGGACGCGCACGCCGAGGGCTTCGTAGCGGGCGGCTGAATCGTTCGGCGCGATCGAGGCGATGACCTCGTGGACATGCCGGTGGACGCGGGCATGATCCACCTTGGACCGCGATGGCAGCAGCCCGAACGGACCGGTCTCGCGCGCCGAATGCACGGCATGCGCCGCGGCGAGCAGGGCCTTCGAGGGCACGCATCCGACATTGAGGCACTCGCCGCCCATGGTCCCCTTCTCGACGAGGATGGTCGGCACGCCGAGCCCGCCGGCGACGACCGCCACGGACAGACCCGCCGCTCCGGCGCCGATCACGCAGATGTCGGGGCGCAGCACGTCGGTCATGGGCAGTTCTCGGGTGGCGGGACGAGAGCCTTCCGAGGCGCCAGGGCGCGCCAGCGCTTCAGGGCGACAGGCACGAGAGCCATTGCTCCAAGAGCCGCAAGGGCCGCCAGCACGCCGGGGGTCAGCACGTTGGACAAGGACAGATCGAACCGGCAGTCCGTATGGCCGGCCTCCCTGCACGCGGCGAAGGCCACTTTCTGGGCCACGACGACGCTGTCGAGCGCGGCTCCGGCGGAGGCGAAGGCCAGCGTGCCCGGAACGATCCCGATCACCGTCGCGATCAGGAACTGGTACAGCCGCATTCCCACGATGCCTGCGGCAATGTTGACCAGCCAGAACGGAAAGACCGGCACGATGCGCAGGAACAGCAGGTAATTGACCGCATCGTCCCGCAGCCCGGACAGCAGCCCCTGCAGCTTTGGCCCGCCCTTGTCCGACAGGTAGCGGCCCAGCGTCGTGCGCGCCAGCAGGAACAGCACGGCGCCGCCCAGCGTCGCCGCGACCATGGCGGCGGCCGTTCCCGGAAGCCACCCGAACAACAGGCCGCCGACGACGGTCAGGATGAGCGAACCCGGGATCGAAAGGGCAACCGCGGCGGAATAGATGGCGATGTAGCTGAGAGCGGTCGCGAACGGGTGGCTGGCGACGGCGAGCCTCAGGCTGTCATAGTGGGCGAGGATCAGCGTGGGCGTCGCGTTCCGGCCTATCGTGAGCGCGATCCCGCCCGCAAACACGGCGAAGGCGATGAATGGCAAGAGACGGCGAAGACCGCCGCCACGAGCCGGCCCGTTCCCCGGGGGCGGCAACGTTCCCGCGTCCTGCATCGACGATCCTCTTGGGAGCACTGCCCGTTCGCTCCCCAAGGTGGGCCTTGTGACGTCCGGGCGCAAGCCGGCGGTGCGGCTCGCGGTCCGCGTTGACTTTCCGGGACGCTTCCGTCATAAGCCGCCGAGCTTTCGAGCGCTATCGAACAACGCGAAAAGACAGGCGCCGGTGGGCCAACCGCCGGTGTTGTTTTTTCGAGACATTGCAGAGCACGGGCCCGCGTCCCACATGGGGGCGATCGGCCGGACCGGAGACGACTTCCGTGAAACGCACCTATCAGCCCAGCAAGCTCGTGCGCAAGCGCCGCCATGGCTTCCGCGCGCGCACCGCCACTGTCGGGGGCCGCAAGGTTCTCGCGGCCCGTCGCGCCCGCGGCCGCAAGCGTCTGTCCGCCTGAGGCGGAGACCCGGCCAGCACCCGCCATGAACGACGCTGCGCGCGGTTCGACGAAGCCGGAACGGCTGAGACGGCGCGCGGAGTATGTGGCGGCCGCCCGGGGGCGACGATTCAACACGCCGGCCTTCACGCTGCAGGGCGTCGAACGGGCCGTTGACGGGCAGGCGCCGACCGCACCGCGTTTCGGGCTCACCGTGACCCGCAAGGTCGGAAGCGCCGTCGAGCGCAACCGCGTGAAGCGGCGGCTTCGCGAAGTCCTTCGCCGCATGGCCGGGGATCCGAACGGATCGCCCGGCCGAGACCGTTTCGACTACGTGGTGGTCGCCCGCCGCGACGCCTTGACCGCTCCCTTCGACAAGCTGGTCGTCGACCTCGCCGACGCCGTTCGCGGCCTTCATGAGCCGCGCCGGGATCGCCGGCGGCCTCCGTACTCCCCTCCAGCAGCGACCGACTGAGCCATGCAGGACAACAAGAACTTCTTCCTCGCGATCGCCCTGTCGATGGCCGTGCTCATCGGGTGGAACGTGTTCTTCGGCATGCCGATGCTGGACCAGCAGCGCAAGGAGGCCGCGCCGGTCCAGACGACGCAGCCCGGCTCCCCGGCCGCCCCGGCGGCTCCGGGCGCCGCCCCGGCCTCGGTTCCGGCGGTCGATCCGGCCCGCTCGGCGCCGACCCGCGATGCGGCCCTGGCGGCAACGCAGCGCATCGCCATCGACACGCCGCGGGTCCGCGGCTCGATCTCGCTGCGCGGCGGAGACATCGACGACATCGCCCTGAAGGACTACCGCGAGACGGTGGACCCGAAGAGCCCGAACATCATCGTGTTCTCGCCGGCCAACGGCCCCGACGCCTATTACGCACGCCTCGGCTGGCTGCCGTCGGCCGGCGTCGCGGTGCCGAACGCGGACACCGTCTGGACGGCAAGCGCCTCGACGCTGACCGAGCAGGCGCCGGTCACGCTGACCTGGGACAACGGCCAGGGTTTGCTGTTCAAGCGCTCGGTCGCCATCGACGCCAACTTCATGCTGACGGTGACGGACAGCGTCGAGGCGACGCGGCAGGGGGTCGAGGCCTCCGTCACGCCCTACGGTTTCATCCGCCGCGTCGGCACGCCCGTGGTTGCCGGCTTCTACATCCTGCACGAGGGTCTGCTCGGCGTCATCGGCGACAACGGGCTGCAGGAATTCAGCTACTCGTCGATGGAGAAGGAGCCGCTGCGCGCCGCCAACGAGCGCGCCCGCGAGTTCAAGGACGCCGTCGGCGGCTTCATCGGCATCACGGACAAGTACTGGGCGTCGGCGCTGGTCCCCGACCAGACGAAGCCGTTCAACGCCGCCTTCAGCATGACCAAGGCGACCGCGCCCGGCTCGATCCCGTCCTACCAGACGATCATCACGCACAGCCCGGTGAAGGTCGATGCCGCGACGCCGGCCAACGCCGTGACGCGGATCTTCGTCGGCGCGAAGGAAGTGCGGCTGATCGACCGCTACCAGCAGGACTACAGCATCAAGCTGTTCGACCGGCTGATCGACTGGGGCTGGTTCTACTGGATCACGAAGCCGCTCTTCAAGCTGCTCGACATCATCTATCACCTCGTCGGCAATTTCGGCGTGGCGATCCTGATCGTCACCGTGCTGGTCAAGCTCGTCTTCTTCCCGCTCGCCAACAAGAGCTACGTCTCGATGGCGAAGATGAAGGCCGTCCAGCCGGAAATGGTGCGCATCAAGGAGCAGTACCCGGACGACCGGGTGAAGCAGCAGCAGGAGCTCATGGAGCTCTACAAGAAGGAGAAGATCAATCCGCTGGCGGGCTGCCTGCCGGTGATCATCCAGATCCCGGTGTTCTTCGCGCTCTACAAGGTCCTCTTCGTGACCATCGAGATGCGCCACGCGCCGTTCTTCGGATGGATCCGGGACCTCGCGGCGCCCGATCCGACGTCGATCTTCAACCTGTTCGGCCTGCTGCCCTGGACGGTTCCCGCGGTGCTCCTCATCGGCGTCTGGCCGATCATCATGGGCATCACGATGTTCGTGCAGATGAAGATGAACCCGGAGCCGACGGATCCGATCCAGAAGACGATGTTCACCTGGATGCCGGTTTTCTTCACCTACCTGCTGGCTTCGTTCCCGGCCGGACTGGTCATCTACTGGTCCTGGAACAACCTTCTTTCCGTGCTGCAGCAGTATTTCATCATGCGGCGGCAGGGCGTGAAGGTGGAACTGTGGGACAATCTGCGCGGGCTGTTCCGCAAGAAGGCAGACAAGCCGGCCTAGGCCGGGACGCGACCGACATGCGCCGGGCACGCCGGCGCATCGCCGCGGACCAAAGGACATGCCCTTGAGCGACGCGACACCGCACGGCGACCAGGACGCGGCTCTCGTCGAGGAGGGACGGCGCATCTTCGCAGGCGAGGCAGAGTTCTTCTGGGCAGCCAGCACGCTCGACGGCCTGCCGCCGATGAAGGGGCTGGAGATCGCGTTCGCGGGCCGCTCGAACGTCGGCAAGTCCAGCCTCGTCAACGCCCTCACGGGCCGAAAGACGCTGGCGCGCACGTCCCACACGCCGGGACGGACGCAGCAGCTGAACTTCTTCGACATCGGCGGCCGTTTCACGCTGGTCGACATGCCGGGCTACGGCTACGCGGCCGTCTCGAAAGAGAAGGTCGCGTCCTGGACCGGGCTGGTGAACGACTATCTCCGCGGCCGTTCCAGTCTCGCCCGCGTCTTCCTGCTCATCGACGGACGGCATGGCCTGAAGCCGAACGACATCGAGGTTCTCGACGCCCTCGACAAGGCAGCCGTGTCCTATCAGCTGGTGCTGACGAAGGCCGATGAACTGAAGCCCGCCGAGCGCGAGAAGCGCCTCGCCGAAACCCAGAAGTCCCTCGCGCGGCGTCCCGCGGCGTTTCCCGAGATCGTCATGACGTCGAGCCGTACGGGCCAGGGCGTGCCGCAACTGAGAGCCGCGGTCGCCCGCCTGCTGGCCGAGCGCAGCGCCTGAGCCATGGCCGTCGCGGAGCGTCTTCTCGTCGGGTTCGCCGGCCTGGCTGGGGCGTGCGGCGTGGCGCTGGCCGCCGCCGCGGCGCATGGCGGCTCGCCGAACCTCGCCCCCGCCGCGCAAATGCTGCTGGTCCATGCGCCGGCCCTGCTGGCGCTTGCGGCGCTGGCCGCGCAGGGCCGGATCGCGCGAACCGCGCTCGTGGCCTCCGGATGCGCCATCGCCGTCGGCGTGCTTTTGTTCAGCGGCACGCTCGTCATGGGCGCGCTGTTCGGAATCCGGCCCTTCCCCATGGCGGCGCCGGCCGGCGGGATGATCCTCATCGGCGGCTGGCTGGTGCTCGTGCTCTCGGCGCTGTTGCGACCTCGCTGAACGGGGCGACAGGCTGCACGAATTCCGCTATGAGACCGCCGCCCGGTACTGCAAGGCGAAGGCGACATGACCGACAGCACGGATCCCCACCTCAAGGCTGAAATCCTCGTCCAGGCGTTGCCGCACATGCTGCGCTACGACGAGGCGACCGTGGTCGTGAAGTACGGTGGCCATGCCATGGGCGACGAGCAGGTCGCCCGCGACTTCGCCAAGGACATGGTGCTTCTCGAGCAGTCCGGCGTGAATCCGGTGGTGGTTCACGGCGGCGGCCCGCAGATCGGCGCGATGCTGACCCGCCTCGGCATCAAGAGCGAATTCAGCGCAGGCCTGCGCATCACCGACAAGGCGACCGTCGAAGTCGTCGAGATGGTCCTCGCCGGCCTGATCAACAAGCAGATCGTCGGCTACATCAACACCGAGGGCGGGCGGGCCATCGGCCTGTGCGGCAAGGACGGCAACATGGTGACGGCGCGCAAGGTGACGCGCACGGTCATCGATGCCGATTCGCAGATCGAGAAGGTCGTCGACCTCGGCTTCGTCGGCGAGCCGGAGCGTGTCGACCGCGCGGTGCTGGACGCCCTGCTCGGCCGCGAGGTCATCCCCGTCCTCGCCCCAGTCGCCAACGGCGCCGACGGCCAGACCTACAACGTCAACGCGGACACCTTCGCCGGCGCCATCGCCGGCGCACTTGGCGCCAAGCGCCTCCTGCTGCTCACGGACGTGCCGGGTGTGCTCGACAAGAACAAGCAGCTCATCAAGGAACTGACCGTCGACCAGTGCCGCGCGCTGATTGCCGACGGCACCATCACCGGCGGCATGATCCCCAAGGTCGAGACCTGCATCTACGCACTGGAAAAGGGCGTCGAAGGGGTCGTCATCCTGGACGGAAAGGTGCCGCACGCGGTGCTGCTGGAACTGCTCACGGACCTCGGCGCGGGGACGCTGATCACGCGATAACGGCAACCGGCCTCGCCAGCGCGTTCCGGCACGCAGGACCGGGACGCGCTCATGGTGCACCGTTTGGCCGGCACGCGCTTCGCACGTGCCGTCGTGCGGTCTTTCGTTAAGCCTGGGTGGCGGAAACTGGCCTTCCGCCACATATTCGCCTTTCATCGGCGTGATCCTCGGCCATCCAATGACCCAAGCGTTTCCACCGCCAGTTCCCGGACCAGGAGCCACTCGCCCGGGCGTCCCCGGATTCGATCACGTCGACACGTGGATCTTCGACCTCGACAACACGCTCTATCCGTCCCATGCCAAGCTTTGGCCGCAGGTCGACGAGCGCATCACGCTGTTCCTGGCCGACCTGCTCGGCCTCGACCAGATGTCCGCACGCGCGCTGCAGAAATACTACTACACGCGCTACGGAACGACGCTGAAGGGCCTGATGGACGAGCACGCCATCGACGCGGCGGAGTTTCTCGACTTCGTGCACTCGATCGATCTGTCCCTGCTCGATCCCGATCCCGTTCTCGGCATGGCGATCGAGGCGCTGCCGGGCCGCAAGCTGATCCTCACCAACGGCTCGCGCCAGCACGCCCTGAATGTCGCCGGAAAGCTGGGCATCCTCGATCACTTCGAGGAGATCTTCGACATCGTCGCCGCGGACCTGGTGCCGAAGCCCGAGGCGCGGACCTATGAGCGCTTTCTCGACAAGCACGGCGTCGATCCCGCCAACGCCGCCATGTTCGAGGACCTCGCCAAGAACCTCGTGGTGCCATCGACCCTCGGCATGACCACGGTCCTCGTGCTTCCGCAGGTCACCGATCCCTTCCGCGAGCCGGACGAGCAGGCCGCCGTGGTGGCGCCCTATATCCACCACACGACGACGAACCTCGCGCGCTTCCTCGAGGACATGAAGGCGGCCCTGCCGTCGAGGGCCTGAGCGGCGACCGCTCAGCCGAACCGCTTCGCCGCGGCGCCATGCAGCGCCCTGAGTTCCGCCACGTCCAGGCCGACGGGCAGTCCGTCGACCACACGCCAGCGACCGGCGACCATCACCCGGTCGGCCCGCGTGGCGCCGCAGAGGGCGAGCGCGGCGAGGGGATCGTGAGCGCCTGAAAATCGCAGATCATCGAGCGTGAACAGGGCGAGGTCGGCCTGCAGGCCGGGCGCGATCCGCCCGATGTCGGCGCGCCCGAGGCAGCGGGCCGAACCCTCGGTCGCCCAGCGGAAGGCATCGTGGTGGGTCACGGCGGAGGCCGACTGGTAGTGCAGCCGGTTCACCATGACGGCGTGGCGCACGCCCTCCATCAGGTTCGAGCTGTCGTTGGAAGCCGAGCCATCGACCCCGAGGCCGACAGGCGCTCCTGCCGCCTCGAGCTCCCGCGTCCGGCAGAAGCCCGATGCCAGCACGGCATTGGACGTCGGGCAGTGGCACACGCCGACCCCGTGTCGCCCCAGGGTGTCGCACTCCTCGCACGAAAAATGGATTCCGTGGGCCAGCCACGTGCGCGAGGTCATCCAGCCGACCTCCTCCAGCAGTTCGAGCGGCCGGCAGCCATAGGTCTGGAGGCAGAAGGCGTCCTCGTCCCGCGTCTCGGCCAGATGGGTGTGCAACCGTGCATCGTGCCTGTCGGCCAGGCGGGCGCTCTCCGCCATGAGCCGCTTCGTCACGGAAAAGGGCGAGCACGGGGCCAGCGCGACCTGGATCATCGCCCCTTCCGAGCGGTCGTGGTAACGCCCGAGCAGTCGCTCGCTGTCGGCGAGGATCTCGTCCTCGTCCTGGACGACGCTGTCGGGGGGCAGGCCTCCGTCCTTCTTCGAGAGATTCATCGAGCCGCGTGTCACGGTCATCCGCACGCCCAGCGCCTTCGCTTCCTCCACCTCGATGTCGATGGCGGTCTCGAGCCCGCGCGGAAAAAGGTAGTGGTGATCCGCGGCCGTCGTACAACCGGACAGAAGAAGCTCGACCAGCGCAAGGCGAACGGCGAGGCGGAAGCTGTCGGGGTCGAGCCGGCTCCAGATCGGATAGAGGGCAACGAGCCACGGGAATAGCTCGCGGTTGATCGCATCGGGATGCGCGCGCGTCAGCGTCTGGTAGAAGTGGTGGTGCGTGTTGACCAGTCCCGGAAGCACGACGTGGCGTGAGGCGTCGAAGACATCGTCCACCGGGATCGAAGGATCCGCCCCGGCCGGCACGAGTTCCACGATCCGCGCGCCCTCGACGACGAGGCCTCCCGCAGCGCCGTCGGCGAGGATGGCGAGCGGGCTCCTGATCCAGATCCTGCGGGCGATCGGCGCCCCATCGCCAGGGGGATTCCGGCCGGACATCCCCTTACTCCGCGGCCGTGCGGCCGGCAGGGTGCGGCAGGCTGCCGGGTTCGGGCGGAGCCGCGACGCTTCCCTCGAATTCCATCGAGTCGATCCTCTCGCTGCGCTTGATCACCTTGTCCGCCGAAATCACCACCTGCGCGACATCGTCCTGGGCCTGCCGGAAATGGGTGTCGAGCTTGCCGACGCGCTCGCGCATGCGGCGCACGTCATCCAGCAGCTTGCCGACCTCGGCCTGGATCTGGTGGGCCTGCTCACGCATCCGGGCATCCCGCACGATGGCCTGCATCACCTGGATCGCCATGGTGAGCAGAGAGGGCGACACGACCAGCACCCGCGCCTTGTGCGCGCGCTGCACCACGTCCTCGAAGTGCTCCTGAAGGTCGGCGAACAGCGACTCGGCCGGCACGAACAGCACGGCGATATCCTGGGTCTCGCCGGAGAGCAGGTACTTGTCCGCAATGTCGCGGATGTGCGTGCCCACGTCGGTGCGGATGCGCGTCGCCGCAAGCCGGCGGTCGTCGTCCCCCTTCGCCTCCCGGAACGCCGTGAATCCCTCCAGCGGAAACTTGGCGTCGACGACGAGCGGCCGCTCGTCCCCCGGCAGGTGGATGACACAGTCGGGCCTCCGGCCGTTCGAGAGCGTCGCCTGGAAGGTGTAGGCGCCGGACGGCAGGGCGTCCCGGACGATGGCCTCCATGCGCCCCTGACCGAATGCGCCGCGGGACTGCTTGTTCGACAGGACGTCCTTCAGGCTCAGAACCTGGCCCGTGAGGTCCGTGAGGCGCTGCTGCGCGGCATCGATCACGGCCAGCCGTTCGTTCAGCTTCGAGAGGTTGTCGACCGTCTGCTTGACGTTCTGCTGCAGCCCGTCGCCGACCCGCGCCTGCAGCGTGTCCAGCCGCTCGGCGAACAGACGCACGAGATCGGCTTGCCGCGCTCCGAAGACCTCGTTCAGCGTCTGCACCCTTCCGGTCATCTCCGACTGGATGCGAGCGACTTCCGCCATCTTCTCGTCGAGCTCGCGCTGTCTTTCCGCCGATGCGGCCGCCTCGAGCGACCGCTCGCGGGACGTGCGATGGAACGAGACGGCGAGGAGCAAGAGGCCAAGCACCGCCAGGGCGAGAAGCCCGAGCATGGCTTCGCCCCACGAGACGGCATGGTCGGCGACGATGATGACGGTGCGATCCATCCGGACATTGTAACGACGATTCGCCATGCAAGCGAGAACGGAAGCGGAACGATTGACCAGCCTGCCCCGAGTGATTATGTCGTGCTCGCCATGGCCATCCGTCCGATCCTCGTCCTGCCCGATCCCAAGCTGCGCCTCGTCTCCGACCCGGTGGCGAAGGTTACGTCCGACCTGTCGCCGTTGATCGACGACATGTTCGAGACGATGTACGACGCGCCCGGGATCGGCCTCGCTGCCATCCAGGTCGGCGTTCCCCACCGCATCGTCACGATCGATACGGCCCGGCAGGACGAACCGAAGAAGCCGCTTGCCCTGATCAATCCGGAGATCGTCTGGTCGTCCGACGAGATGTCGAGCTACGAAGAGGGCTGCCTGTCGATCCCCGAGTACTACGAGGAGGTCGAACGGCCGGCGAAGGTGCGGGTTCGCTTCACCGACCGCGACGGCTCGGCCTGCGAGATCGAGGCCGAGGGCCTGCTGGCCACGTGCCTGCAGCACGAGATCGACCACCTCGAAGGCAAGCTCTTCATCGACTACATCTCGCGCCTCAAGCGCGAACGGGTGATCAAGAAGTTCACCAAGGCGGCCAGGCGCGACGGCGCGTGAGGGTCTTCACGCGGGTTCCCGGGCGTCGGCGCGGAGAAACGTCATGACGCTGCGCGTCGTTTTCATGGGAACGCCGGACTTCGCCGTTCCCACGCTCTCGGCCATCGTCGGCCACGGACACGACGTCGTCGCCGTCTACACGCGGGCTCCCGCACGGGCCGGTCGCGGCATGGAGGAGCGGCGCTCGCCCGTTCACGAGGCCGCGCTGCGCTTCGGCATCCCTGTCGAAACACCAGCGACGCTTCGGGGGGAGGAGCACGCCGCGGCGTTCGAAGCCCACGCGGCCGACGTCGCGGTCGTGGTCGCCTACGGCATGATCTTGCCGGAGAGCATCCTGTCCGTGCCCCGTCTCGGCTGCCTCAACCTGCATGCCTCGCTCCTGCCGCGCTGGCGCGGGGCGGCGCCGATCCAGCGCGCGATCATGGCCGGTGACACGGAGACGGGTGTCGCCGTCATGCAGATGGAAAAGGGGCTCGATACCGGCCCGGTCGCCATGGTCGAGCGGGTCTCCATCCTGCCCGGCATGACAGCCGGGGAATTGCACGACCGCCTGGCGGGCCTCGGCGCCGACCTGATGGCCCGGGCGCTGGCGGCCCTCTCGCGCGGAGGGCTGACGTTCCGACCCCAGCCCGGCGAAGGCGTGACCTACGCGGCCAAGATCACCAACGATGACGCCCGGATCGACTGGACGAAGCCTGCGGGCGTCGTCCACGACCTCGTTCGCGGGCTCTCGCCCTTTCCCGGCGCGTTCACGACCATCGACCTCGGCAAGGGGCCGGAGCGGCTGAAGATCCTGCGCACGGAGCCCGCCGAGGGCGCCGGAGAGCCCGGCGTCACGCTGGATGCCTCGCTGTCCGTGGCCTGCGGCGAGGGCGCCGTCCGCCTGCTGCAGGTCCAGCGCAGCGGGTCGAAGGCCATGGCGGCGGCCGAGTTCCTGCGGGGCGTGCCGGTGCCGGTCGGGACGAGACTGGGCTGATGCCGCGCTACAAGCTCGTCATCGAGTATGACGGGACGCCGTTCGTGGGCTGGCAGTTCCAGGCCAACGGGCTGTCGGTGCAGGGGTGCATCGAGGAGGCGCTCCTGCGGTTCACCGGCGAACAGGTGCGAATCCAGGGCGCGGGGCGGACCGACACGGGGGTCCACGCCACACATCAGGTGGCCCATGTCGACCTGGCGAAGGACTGGCGCACCGACACCGTCCGCGACGCGCTCAATGCCCATCTGAAGCCCGAACCGATCGCCGTCCTGGCCGTCTCGCAGGTCGACGGGAGCTTCAATGCGCGCATGTCGGCGGTGAAAAGACACTACGTCTACCGGCTCGTGACGCGGCGCGCGCCGCTCGCGCTGGACGTTCACCGGGCCTGGCACGTCAAGTGGCAGCTCGACGCGCAGGCCATGCACGACGCGGCACAAGTTCTTGTCGGAAAACATGATTTCACGACCTTCAGGGCGGCCGAGTGCCAGTCGGCAAGCCCCGTGAAGACGCTCGACCGGCTGGATGTCGAGCGAACCGGCGACGAGATCCGGGTTTTTGCGTCGGCCCGCTCGTTCCTGCACCACCAGGTGCGCTCCTTCGTCGGCTGCCTGCAGCAGGTGGGAAGCGGCCGCTGGACGCGCGGGGACCTGCGGGATGCCCTCGAATCCCGCGACCGGAGCCGGTGCGCGCCGCTGGCGCCGCCTTGCGGGCTCTATCTGTGCGGGGTGGACTACGCCGACCCGATCACCGCCGCGCCGAGCGCGCCGAACAGCGCGTAAAGGGCCAGGTCGGCCGTCGCGACAACGGCCGCCAGCCGGCCGGAGATGCCCAGTGCGATCTTGGCCAGGAACCAGCGAAGGCGAAAGACGATGATGGCGAACGCGAAGGCGAACAGCGTCGACTGGGCAGAAGACGCCAGACCGGTGACGTACATGGCAGTCGGGAACGCGAGGACCGCGGACGCGAAGACGGCAGACCAGTTGTAGGCGATCACGAAGCCGATGTAGCGATGCCCGAGGCCGAGCCGCCGCGCGACCAGCATCATCAGCAGCGGGAAAGCGATCCACGCCGCACCGGCCAGGACGAGCCGCAGGGTGACGAGGCCGGGGTCGGCGAAGAGCCCTTCCTGGAGCGGCAGCCCAAGTCGCAGCCGGTCGGCGGCCAGCGCGGTCACGAAGGCGGGCGCGGTGAGGACCACGGCGCCGAAGGACCGCCAGAAGGCTTCGATCGAGACCGAAAACCGGCGCAACCCCTGGGCGTCCCGGTTCAGAAGCTGCAACGAGCCCGATAGGGAACGGCCCACTTCATCTGCTGACAGCATCATCGCCTCCGCCATCACCGATGACGATCAACTAGGAGGCATCATACTTTCGTCTAGGATACCGCAACGCGCCACGCACGCTTTCGTGAAGGCGGCGAGCGGGGTTCGCGCAGGTCAGCCGATCGGCGGTCGAGAAAAATATATTTCCACGACGGAGCGGTAGATGTCCGCGAGCTTGCGAATATCGGACACGCTGGCGCGCTCGTCGACCTGGTGCATCGTCTGGCCGACCAGGCCGAACTCCAGCACCGGGCAATGATCCTTGATGAACCGGGCATCGGACGTGCCGCCCGTCGTCGACAGGCGCGGCTTGCGGCCCGTCGCGCGCTCCACCGCGTCGATCATGAAGGCGACGAAGGGACCCGGCTCCGTCACGAAGGCGGTGGAATTGGTGGGATCGAACGTCACCGACCAGCGCGCTCCCTCCGGCGCCGCAGCAGCCAGCCGCCGCCGGATCTCGCCGGCCAGGGTGTCGGGCGTCCAGGCGTCGTTGAACCGGATGTTGAAGACGGCGCGCGCCGCGGCAGGGATGACGTTGGACGCGGGATTGCCGACGTCCACCGTCGTGACCTCGAGGTTGGAGGGGTCGAAATGCGCCGTCCCGGCGTCGAGCGGGGCGGCCTTCAGGGCCGCCAGCAGCGTCACCATGGCGGGGATCGGATTGTCCGCCAGCAGCGGATAGGCGACGTGGCCCTGCTTGCCCTCGACGACGATCCGGCCGGTCAGCGACCCGCGCCGACCGATCTTGATCATGTCGCCCAGCGCGTCCGGATTGGTCGGCTCGCCGAGAATGCAGTGGTCGAAGCGCTCGCCGCGGGCCTTCGCCCAGTCGAGCAGCTTCACGGTGCCGTTGACCGCCGGTCCCTCCTCGTCACCGGTGATGAGGAAGGCGATGGAGCCGCGCGGCGGCTTTCCGCCATGGGCCCTGCACCATGCCACGGCAGCGGCGACCGACGCGGCGACGCCACCCTTCATGTCGACGGCGCCGCGGCCGTAGAGCGTGTCGCCGACGATGTCGCCGCTGAACGGCCCGTGCGCCCAGCGCGCCTCGTCGCCCGGCGGGACCACATCGGTGTGGCCGGCGAAGACGAGCGCGGGAGCGCCCTGCCCGATCCGCGCGTAGAGGTTCTCGATGTCCGGGGTGCCCGGCTCGGAGAACACCGGACGGTGAACCTCGAAGCCCTCCGCCTCCAGCAGTCCGGCCAGCAGCGCGATGGCGCCGCCCTCGGCCGGCGTGACCGAGGGACAGCGAACGAGCGCCTGGGTCAGCGCGACGGCGTCGGTGGGATCGAGCTTCATGGCAACGCCTTCGGCAGAGCGGCCTGTTCGGGAGCGCGAGCGCCCGGCGTCAGTCGCGCAGCAGGTCGTTGATCGCGGTCTTCGAGCGCGTCTGCGCGTCGACGCGCTTGACGATCACGGCGCAATACAGCGACGGGCCGGGCTCGCCGTTCGGCAGCGGCTTGCCGGGCAGGCTGCCGGACACCACCACGGAGTAGGGCGGCACCTTGCCCATGTGCACCTCGCCCGTGGCGCGGTCGACGATCTTGGTGGACGCGCCGATGAAGACGCCCATGGAGATCACCGAGCCCTCGCCCACGACGACTCCTTCGACGACCTCCGAGCGGGCGCCGACGAAGCAATTGTCCTCGATGATGGTCGGGCCGGCCTGCAGCGGCTCC
>CAZJCW010000057.1:0-18747 GCA_964544365.1 uncultured Alsobacter sp. | reverse complement strand
GAGGACGTGCGCGGTCGTGCCCCGGGGGCGACGGATGAGAATGTCCCGTCCGGCAGGCGCGAAGCCCAGCCGACCCCCTGCAGCGCTTGGAGGCGCGTGCGAGCAAGGCGCGTCTTATAGCCCACGCGGTGGCGAGCGCAAGGCCGCCGGGGCGACGACGGGCGGCGATGTCAGCGCGTCCGCTGCTGGCCCGCGCGGGTCTCCAGCCAGCCGACCAGCCGGACCAGCGGCCACAGCAGCGCGAGATAGATGAGCGCGGCGCCGATGAGGGGGGTCGGGTTGGCGTTGAGCGCCTGCGCGTCCGTCGCCTCCTTCAGGAGTTCGGGCATGGCGACGACGGAGGCCAGCGACGTTTCCTTGATGATCGAGACGAAGTTGCTGGTCTGCGGCGGGATGACGATCTTCATCGCCTGGGGCAGCACGACCTTGAACAGGATCATCGGGAAATGCATCCCGAGGGCGGCCGCGGCCTCGAACTGGCCCTTCGGGACGGCCTCGATGCCGGCGCGGAAGACCTCGGAGGAATAGGCCGACAGCACCACCGAAAGGGCCAGGATCGCCGAGGTCCACGCGGAGAGCCGGATGCCGACGAAGGGCAGCGCATAGTAGATCACGATGAGCACCACCAGCATGGGCAGCGCGCGGAACACGTCGACATAGACGACGGCGATCAGCTGCACCGGCCGCGGACCGTAGAGACGGGCCAGGGTCACCGCGAGGCCGATGATGGTCCCGAGGACGATGCTCGCCGCGCCGAGCGCAAGCGTCGTGAGGAGCCCGCGCATGAGGGCGGGAAAACTCGAGATCAGGACCTCGACGTTGAAGAAGGTCTCGAGAAGGGACATCGCGGGCCTCGTGGCGGAAAGTCGTGATCAGGCAAGACTCGTTCCGCCGGAAACCACGTCCGGTCCGCCGACCTCTCCCCGGCGCCGAACCGCCGGGCGACGCCGGACAGAAGTTCGGCGCCGGCAGGACCGGCGCCGATCGGGTCTGGTGTCCGTGCGCTCGGGCCTCACTCCTTGGGGAGCGGGCGCTCCTGCATCGTCGAGCTGTCGGCCGGAGCGTCCGTGCCGAACCACTTCTTGTGGATCGCCGCGAGCGTGCCGTCCTTCTTCATCGCCGTGATCGTCGTGTTGATCGGCTCGAGCAGCGGGTGGCCCTTGCGCATCATCAGCCCGTACTGTTCGCCGGTCTTGATGCGCGACGTCACCGCGAGGTCCTTCATCTTGGTGAAGGAGAACTCCATGCCCGGGATGTCGCTGATCACGCCGTCGACGCGGCCGGCGGCGAGGTCGAGCAGCATCTCGGTCTGCTGGTTGTAGCCGCGGATGGTGGCCACGCCGTACTTGGCCTGGTTTTCCTTCGTCCACTTGTCGCCGGTCGAGGTCGACAGCACGCCGATGGTCTTGCCCTTCAGTTCCTCGGCCGACTTGATGGGCTTGGCCTTGGGCGACGCGATGCCCAGGTCGCTGTCATAGTGGGCCTGGGTGAAGGACTGGCTCTTGAGGCGCTCCGGCGTGATGGTGATCGACGAGGTGGCCATGTCGATGCGGCCCGAACTCGTCGCGGCGAAGAGCGCCTGGAACCCCATGTCCGAGAATTCCGGCGTCAGGTTGAGGCGCTTCGAGATCTCCTTGACCATCTCGATCTCGAAGCCTTCGAACTCGCCCTTCTCGTTCTTGAACTGCCACGGCGGATTGGCCGGGTAGGCCCCCACCGCGAGCTTGGTCTGCGCCAGGGCAGGACCCGCCAGGGCCGCGCCCACGGCCATCGATGCGGCCCACAGGATCGTGCGTCGTCCGAACTTGATCATTGTCCTCTCTCCCTCCCCGGCCTCGGCCGGTCCCATCCCGAGGCCCGCGGCGCGGACCCCGGCCTTCACGCCAACGCCGCCGCCATCCGGTCGAGCGCCACCGTCAGTTGCGCCGGGTCACGGCACATGCACATGCGCAGGAAGCTCGACGACGGCGCGCCGAACATCGAGCCGGGCGCGAGCCCCACGCGCGAAGCCTCCAGCACAGTCATGCAGGCCTCGCGCGAGTTGGGAGTGTCGGGCAGCGCGAAGAAGATGTACATGCCCCCGCGCGGCTTCTTCGGCAGCCGGATGCGCGAAACGCTCGCGAGGCGCTCGTAGCCCAGGTCGATCCCCGAGCGGCAGCGCTCGCGCATCGTCGTCACCAGGCCCTCGCCCTGCGTGATGGCGGCGTGGGCGCCGGCCTGGATGGGGCCGGACGTGCCGCTGCTCATCAGCTGCGTCATCTGCGCCATCTGGGGCGCCACCGAGAGCGGGTGTGTCAGCCAGCCGCAGCGCCAGCCGGTCATCGCCCAGGCCTTCGAGAAGCTGTTCACCGAAAGCGCGAGATCCTCCGGATCGGCGATCGACAGGATCGATGGCGCCGCCCGCTCGGGTCCGAACCACAGCCGGTTGTAGACCTCGTCGGAGACGATCCAGATGCCACGCTCGCGGCCGAAGTCGAGCACGGCCTGCATCTCGTCGAGGCTCATCACCCACCCCGTCGGATTGGACGGCGACGAGAAGACGATCGCGCGCGTGCGGGCATCGCAGGCGTCGAAAAGCTTGTCGAGGTCGAGCCTCCAGTCATTGTCGACGAAGTCGAGCGCCACCGGGCGCGGCTCCGCGCCGACCAGGTGGATCAGGTTCCTGATGTTGGGCCACTGCGGCTCGACATAGACCACGTTGGTCCCCATGTCGGCGACCAGCTGGAAGGCCAGCAGCAGCGCGTGCATGCCGCCCGGCGCGACCGTGGATCGCCGCCGCTCGATCGGCCGGCCGTGCAGGTCCGACTGGTAGGCCGCGATGGCCTCCGACAGCGGCGGATGGCCGTGCATGTCGGGGATGTAGAAGGTCATGCCGGCGTCGAAGGCCGCCTTCGCCGCGTCGCGCACGAAGGGGGGCGTGACGAGGTCGCCCTCGCCGTACCAGAGCGGGATCACGTCGCCCAGTTCGCGGGCGCGGACCGCCAGTTCGGCGATGTTCTCGGTCGAGAGATCCTGGATCTGCGGCCGTGCATGCCGCAGGGCGTCGTCGGAGCGTGCGTTGCGCCGGTCCATGGCTGATGTCCTCATGTCCGCTCCGCGCGAAGCCTTGCCACCGCGGCGGAGGTCGTGCGGAACTCCGGGTCGCGCGCTGGGAAGGCGGCGTGAACCGCGGTTGGCGGCGGGAGGCCCCAACCGAATATCGTATCCATTTAAGGAATGAAATAAATCCGGCCGTGTCAACGACCGTGGAAGCCCGGTCCCGACCCTCCGGCCGCGACGTCGGGTCGCTTGACAACGCGACGCCTGATTATTTTACATGTTAAACAACTCGTGCCGCAGGCGGGCCGGCGGAGTCCGTTTCGTGGACGTGGAGGCCATGCGGGTCCGGCCCCTCGGAACCGGACATGGACGGCACAGGACGGGAGGCGTGACGGCATGGAGAGGTCAGGGCACGTCGACACCTTTCCGCGGGACAACCTGCCGCCCGAGAGCCAGTGGCCGCGCTTCCTGCTCGACCGCGAGGAGTTCTCCTATCCCCCTCGCCTGAACTGCGCCGTGGCCTTCCTTGACGACATGGTCGCTCGCGGTTTCGGCCAGCGAGACTGCATCCTCGCCCCCCAGGTGCGATGGACCTATGCGGACCTGCTCTCGCAGGTCAACCGCATCGCCACCGTGCTGACCGGTCGCTATGGACTGCTGTCGGGCAACCGGGTCCTGCTGCGGGCGCCGAACAACCCGCTCATGGTCGCGACATACCTCGCCGTCATCAAGGCGGGCGGCGTGGTGGTCGCCACCATGCCGCTTCTGCGCGCGAAGGAACTTGCGACCATCGTCGAGAAGGCGAAGATCACCCTCGCCGTTTGCGATTCCCGGCTGACCGAGGAACTGGAGAAGGCGCGGCGCGTCGCCCCGTCGCTTGCGACGGTCGTGACCTTCGGCGACGGCGCGCCGGACAGCCTGGAGACGCTTGCGGCGCAGGCGCAGGACCGGTTCGACGCCTGCGACACGGCGGCCGACGACGTCTGCCTGATCGGCTTTACCTCCGGCACCACCGGCGTGCCGAAGGGCACGATGCATTTCCACCGCGACATGCTGGCGATCTGCGACGGCTATTCGCGGCACCTGCTGAAGCCGACCGCCGACGACCGTTTCATCGGCTCGCCCCCGCTCGCCTTCACGTTCGGACTGGGCGGCCTCGTCCTGTTTCCGCTGCGGGTCGGCGCCTCGACGGTCCTGCTCGAAAAGGCCTCCCCGCCGGACCTGCTGGCCGGCATCGAGGCCTTCCGCGCCACCGTCAGCTTCACCGCGCCGACGGCGTACCGCGCGATGATCCCGCTGCTCGAGGGCCGCGACATTTCCAGCCTGAGGATCTGCGTGTCGGCGGGCGAAGCGCTGCCGAAGCCGACCTTCGACGCCTGGAAGGAGGCGACGGGGATCGCCATCACCGAGGGGATCGGCGCAACGGAGATGCTGCACATCTTCATCGGATCCTCGCCCGACGACGTCCGCCCCGGCGCGACCGGAAAGCCGGTCCCCGGCTACGAGGCCCGGGTGGTGGACGACGCGATGAACGACGTTCCCGACGGAACGCCGGGACGGCTCGCGGTGCGCGGGCCGACGGGATGCCGCTACCTGGCCGACGAGCGCCAGGCCACGTATGTGCGCGACGGCTGGAACATCACCGGCGACACCTATGTCCGCGATGCCGACGGTTACTTCTGGTACCAGGCGCGCTCCGACGACATGATCATCTCGGCCGGCTACAACATCGCCGGCCCGGAGGTGGAGGCGGCGCTGCTGACCCATCCGGCCGTGAAGGAGTGCGGGGTGGTCGGCCAGCCCGATCCCGATCGCGGCATGATCGTGAAGGCCTTTGTCGTGACGAACGCCGATGCGACGCCGGGCGATGAACTCGCCAAGGCCCTGCAGGACCATGTCAAGGCCGAGATCTCGCCGTACAAGTATCCGCGTGCGATCGAGTTCGTGTCCGAGCTCCCCCGGACGGACACGGGCAAGCTGCGCCGATCGGTGCTGCGAGAGCGCGCCGCCACGCCGTCCGCGTCCTGACGCGGCCAAGGAGAACGCCATGCGAATCGTCTGCATCGGGGGCGGCCCGGCCGGTCTCTACTTCGCCTTGCTGATGAAGATGCTGGACTCCTCCCACAGCATCACCGTGGTCGAGCGAAACAAGCCCTACGACACGTTCGGCTGGGGTGTCGTGTTTTCCGACGCGACGATGGAGACGATGAGGGTCTGGGACCCGGTGACCGCCGCCGAGGTGGAGCAGGCCTTCAACCACTGGGACGACATCGAGGTGAGCATCCACGGCAAGCGGATGCGCACCACCGGCCACGGTTTCGTCGGCATCGGGCGCAAGCGGCTGCTCAACATCCTCCAGGCGCGGTGCGAGGAACTGGGCGTCGAGCTCATGTTCGAGACCGAGGTCGACAGCGACCTCGATTTCCCGGATGCCGACCTCGTCGTCGCCTGCGATGGCGTGAATTCGAAGGTCCGGCGCAAGTACGAGGATGTGTTCAGGCCCGACATGCAGATGCGGCCCAACCGCTACATCTGGCTCGGCACCGAGAAGCTGTACGACTCGTTCACCTTCGATTTCCAGCGGACGGAGCACGGCTGGTTCCAGGCGCACGTCTACAAGTTCGACGAGACGACCTCGACCTTCATCGTCGAGACGACCGAGGAGACGTTCCTGGCGCACGGGCTCGACAAGGCCGACCAGGACCAGTCGATCGCGTTCTGCGAAAAGCTCTTCGCCGGGACGCTCGAGGGCGCCCCGCTGATGACCAACAGCCGGCACCTGCGCGGATCGGCCTGGCTCAACTTCGGGCGGCTGATCTGCGACCGCTGGTCGACGTTCAACGGGCGCAGCCACGTGGTCCTCATGGGCGACGCCGCCCACACGGCCCACTTCGCCATCGGGTCGGGAACCAAGCTGGCGCTCGAGGACGCCATCGAGCTGGTTCGGCAGTTCAAGGCGCTGGGCGACACGGCGGACAGGATCCCGGCCGTACTCGACGCCTACGAGGAGGTCCGGCGCGTCGACGTCGCGCGCATCCAGAACGCGGCCCGAAACGCCATGGAGTGGTTCGAGGTCGTCGGCTCGCGCTACTGCGACACGCTGGAGCCCGAGCAGTTCATGTACTCGCTGCTGACGAGGTCGCAGCGCATCAGCCACGAGAATCTGCGCCTGCGCGACAAGGCGTGGCTGGAGGGCTACGAGCGCTGGTTCGCCGGGCAGGCCGGCGTGCCGGTGGCGCCGGACCGCAGTCCTCCGCCGCCGATGTTCACGCCCTTCACCCTGCGCGGCGTGACGGTGAAGAACCGCATCGTGGTGTCGCCCATGGCCATGTACTCGGCCACGAACGGCGTGCCGGGAGACTTCCACCTCGTCCACCTCGGAAGCCGTGCGATGGGCGGCGCCGGCCTCGTCTTCGGCGAGATGACCTGCACCTCGCCCGACGGCCGGATCACGCCCGGCTGCCTCGGCCTGTGGAACGACGAGCAGGCAACCGCCTGGAAGCGCCTCGTCGACTTCATCCACGGCAATTCCGACGCGAAGGCGGGCCTGCAGATCGGCCACGCCGGCCGGAAGGGCTCGACCCGCGTCGCCTGGGAGGGCATCGACGAGCCGCTCGCCGACGGCAACTGGCCGCTCGTCTCCGCGTCGGCGATCCCCTACCTGCCGCATTCCCAGGTGCCGCGCGCCATGACGCGCGAGGACATGGACCGGGTGAAGGCCGACTTCGTCCGGACCGCCCGCTACGGCGCCGAGATCGGGTTCGACGTGCTCGAGTTCCATGCCGCGCACGGCTACCTGATGGCGAGCTTCCTCTCGCCGCTGACCAATCAGCGCTCCGACGAGTACGGCGGCTCGCACGAGAACCGCGCGCGCTATCCGCTCGAGGTGTTTCGCGCGGTCCGCGCCGTCTGGCCGCAGGACAGGCCCATCTCGGTCCGGATCTCCTGCCACGACTGGTATCCCGGCGGGAATACGCCCGACGACGCGGTGATCTTCGCGCGGCTCTTCAAGGAGGCCGGCGCCGACATGATCGACTGCTCGTCCGGGCAGACGGTGAAGGCCGAGAAGCCGGTCTATGGCCGCCTCTTCCAGACGCCCTTCTCCGACAGGATCCGCAACGAGGTGGGCATCCGCACCGTCGCCGTCGGCGCCATCTCGGAGGCCGACCACGCCAACTCGATCATCGCCGCCGGCCGTGCCGACCTGTGCGCCGTCGCCCGGCCGCATCTCGCCGACCCGGCGTTTACGCTGCACGAGGCGGCCCGCATCGGCTTCGGCGGCGTGGCCTGGCCGAAGCAGTACCATTCGGGCCGGGGCCAGTTCGAGAGCAACCTCGCCCGGGCGGCGGCGGGCAAATGACCGGGACCGGACGTCTTTCCGGACGCCACGCCCTCGTCACGGGAGCTGCCGGCGGCATCGGCGCCGCGATCGTCGCGGCGCTGGCGGCGGACGGGGCGAGCGTGACTTTGGCCGGCCGTCGCGCCGATGCGCTCGAAACCCTGCGCGCGACCCTGCCCGATCCGTCGCGGCACGGCGTCGCGGTGTTCGACGTGACCGACGAGGCGGCGACCGCCGCGGCCTTCGCCCGCAGCGAGGCCGAGCGCGGTCCCCTCGACATCCTGGTGGCCAATGCCGGCGCCGCCCCCAGCGCCCCGTTCGCAAAGACGGACCGGTCGATGTGGGATGCGACGCTGGCGCTCAACCT
This sequence comes from uncultured Alsobacter sp., assembly GCA_964544365.1. Lineage (GTDB taxonomy): Bacteria > Pseudomonadota > Alphaproteobacteria > Rhizobiales > Beijerinckiaceae > Alsobacter. Next base: position 11,002 of record CAZJCW010000057.1, on the reverse strand, counting down.
CACCGGCGTCTTCAACTGCTTCAGGGCGGCCGTTCCCGGCATGCAGCGGCGGGGCCGGGGCCGCGTCGTGGCCGTGGCGAGCACCGCCGGCCTCGTCGGCTATCCCTATGTGTCGGCCTATGTCGCCGCCAAGCATGGCGTCGTCGGGCTGGTGCGCGCCCTGGCGCTGGAGCTTGCCGCGACCGGCGTGACGGTGAACGCCGTCTGCCCGGGCTTCACCGACACGCCGCTGATCGCCGGAGCGGTCGACACCATCGTCGCGAAGACGGGCCGCTCCGCCGAGGATGCGCGCAAGACTCTGGCGCGCAGCAACCCGCAGGGCCGCCTGGTGACCCCGCGGGAGGTCGCCGACGCCGTCGGCTGGCTCGTCGGCGACGGCGCTTCCGCGGTCACCGGGCAGGCCATCGCGGTGGCCGGCGGCGAAGTGATGGCAGGGTAGGAGGACGACGATGGACACCATGCGCGAGACCTTGCGCCCCTTCCGCGACCATGCCGCGCGACACTTCCGCTGGGAGGTCGATGCCGACGGCCGCGTCGCGACCCTGACGCTGAACAGGCCGGACAAGAAGAACCCCCTGACCTTCGAGAGCTATGCCGAGATGCGGGACCTCTTCCGCGACCTCGCCTATGCCAGCGACGTGCGGGCGGTCGTTCTGGCGGGCGAGGGCGGCAACTTCTGCTCGGGCGGCGACGTGTTCGAGATCATCGAGCCGCTCACCCGCATGTCGATGCCGGACCTGCTCGCCTTCACGAGGATGACGGGGGACCTCGTCAAGGCGATCCGCCGCTGCCCGCAGCCGGTGATCGCGGCGGTGGACGGCGTCTGCGCCGGCGCCGGCGCGATCCTCGCCATGGCGTCCGACCTGCGCCTCGCGACGCCGGCGGCCCGGACGGCCTTCCTGTTCACCCGCGTCGGCCTCGCCGGGGCCGACATGGGAGCGTGCGGCATCCTGCCCCGGCTGATCGGGCAGGGCCGGGCGGCCGAGCTCCTGTTCACCGGACGCGCCATGTCGGCGCAGGAGGGCCATGCGTGGGGGTTCTACAACGCCCTGCACGATCCCGCCGACCTGCTCGCGCAGGCCCGCGCACAGGCCCGGGCGCTCGCCGACGGCCCCTGGTTCGCCCACGGCATCACCAAGACGATGCTCAACCAGGAATGGGCGATGGGCCTCGAGGAGATGATCGAATCCGAGGCGCAGGCCCAGGCGATCTGCATGATGACGAAGGACTTCCGCCGCGCCTTCGAGGCCTTTGCCGCGAAGGCGAAGCCCGCCTTCGAGGGCGACTGAGACAGGGGGCGGTCATCATGAAGGGTTCCACCACGCCGCGCGCCCCGTTGGGCCACCTCGACTGGCCGTTCTTCGACGAGCAGCACCGCGTCTTCGCGCGTCGCCTCGACGACTGGCTGGCGGACGGCGGACTTGAAGGCATCGACCACGGCGACACGGACGCCGCCTGCCGCGCCCTCGTCGTGCGCCTCGGCGAGGCCGGGCTGCTGGAGCCCTGCGTCCCGGCCTCCTTCGGCGGCGCCTCCGACATCCTCGACTCCCGGCTCCTGTGCATCGCCCGGGAGCGCCTCGCCTTCGCGGACGGCCTGGCGGACTTCGCCTTCGCGATGCAGGGCCTCGGCACGGGCGCGATCAGCCTCGCCGGCCAGCCCGCGCTGCAGCGCCGGGTGCTCTCGGCGGTGGGCGAGGGCACGATGATCTCCGCCTTCGCCCTGTCGGAGCCCGACGCCGGCTCCGATGTCGGCGCGATGGCGTGCGCCGCCCGCCGCGATGGCGATCACTTCGTCCTCGACGGCGAGAAGACCTGGATCTCCAACGGCGGCATCGCCGACGTCTACACCGTGTTCGCCCGCACGGGAGAGGCGCCGGGAACGCGCGGGATCTCGGCCTTCGTGGTCTTCGCCGGAACGCCCGGTTTCGAGATCGCCGAGCGGATCGACGTCATCGCGCCCCATCCGCTCGCCCGCATCCGCTTCTCCGGCTGCCGGATTCCGGCCGACCACCTCATCGGCGCGCCGGGCGAAGGCTTCAAGATCGCCATGCGGACGCTCGACATCTTCCGCGCCTCGGTCGCCGCCGCCGCGCTCGGCTTCGCCCGGCGCGCTCTCGCCGAGACCCTCGCCCACGTGAAGGGTCGCCGCATGTTCGGCGCCACGCTGGCAGACCTCCAGCTCACCCAGGCCGCCATCGGCGACATGGCGACGGGCGTCGATGCCGCGGCGCTGCTGACCTACCGCGCCGCCTGGCGACGCGACGTGCAACGCCTGCCGACGACGCGCGAGGCCGCGATGGCGAAGATGACCGCCACCGAGACGGCGCAGCAGGTGATCGACCGCGCCGTCCAGCTGTTCGGCGGGCGCGGCGTCCGGTCCGGGGAGATCGTCGAAAGCCTTTACCGGGAAATCCGGGCATTGCGCATTTACGAGGGCGCCACCGAGGTGCAGAAACTCATCATCGCCCGCGAGATGCTGAAGGACGGGGGACAGGGATGAACGACGACGCGCCCCGCGAGGGATCGGGCCAGGGCTCCCCCCATCGGACCCTCCAGCCACCGGGTTGGGCCAAGCCCATCGGCTACGCCAACGGCGTCGAGGCCCGGGGAAGGACCGTGTTCGTCGGCGGCCAGGTGGGCTGGAACGCCGCGTGCAAGTTCGAGGCGCACGACCTCGTGGGCCAGACGCGCCAGACGCTGGAGAACATCGTCGCCGTCCTGGCCGAGGCGGGCGCGCAGCCGCACCACATCACGACGATGACCTGGTACCTGCTCGACAAGAAGGACTACATCGCCCGCCGCCGCGAGATCGGCCGCGCCTATGTCGAGATCATCGGCAGGCATTATCCGGCGATGGCGGCGGTGCAGGTCTCGGGCCTGATCGAGGACGAGGCGCTGATCGAGATCCAGGCGACGGCCGTCGTGCCGGACTGACCTCAGGAAGCAGTACCTAGGATCGACAACGGCCGGTTGAACGCGCGTCTGTGACGCACCGTCGGCGGCTGCTGAAACGCACCGACCGCCCATTGCCTGTGACGGAAGGTTTGTTCTAACGTCGCCGACGCCAGCGGCCGGAGAGCCGCCTGCACACTTGCGCAACGAGGCCGAGTGCCTCGAGGAGGAACGATCATGAAGGCATCCTGGCTCGTCGCCGGGCTGTTCGCCGCGACCGCTGCGTTCGTGCAGCCCGCCGTGGCCCAACAGCCCACCATTCCGATCATCGTGAAGGACACCACGTCGTTTTACTGGCAGATCGTGCTTGCCGGCGCCCGCAAGGCCGGGCAGGACCTCGGCGTCAAGGTGCCCGAGCTCGGTGCGCAGTCCGAGGCCGACATCAACGGCCAGATCGCGATCCTCGAGAACGCGGTATCGTCCAAGCCCGCCGCCATCGTCATTTCGCCGACCCAGCGCGCTGCGCTCGGCAAGCCGATCGACGAGGCCGCCAAGTCCGTGAAGATCGTCGGCATTGACTCGGCCGCCGATTCGAAGGCCTTCACGTCCTTCCTCACGACCGACAACGTCCAGGGCGGCCGCATCGCCGCCGACGGCCTCGCCGCCGCCATCACCAAGCAGTACGGCAAGGCCGAGGGCGAGGTGGCGCTGGTCACGCACCTGCCGGGCGTCGGTTCGCTCGACGAGCGCGCGAAGGGCTTCAAGGAGCAGCTCGCCTCGAAGTATCCGGGCATCAAGCTCGTCGCCGACAAGGTCTCCGATGGCACGGCCAATGGCGGCCTGAACATCACGACCGACCTGCTCACCGCCTTCCCGAACCTGCGCGGCATCTTCGCCTCGAACCTGATCCAGGCGCAGGGCGCCATCCAGGCGATCGCGGAATCGAAGGCGCAGGCCAAGGTCAAGCTCGTCGGCTTCGACAGCGACGACAAGCTCGTCAAGGCGCTGAAGGACGGCGTCATGGCGGCGACCGTCGTGCAGGACCCCTTCCGCATGGGCTACGACGGCGTGAAGACGGCTCTGGCCGCCTCCAAGGGCGAGAAGGTCGAGGCCTTCGTCGACACCGGCGCCAACCTGATCACCGGCGAGAACATGAACGGCGCCCGGGCTCAGGAGCTCCTGAACCCGAAGGTGAAGTGACCGGGGCCACGGCCCGAAGACAACGTCCTCCGGGCCGCGAGGCCCGGAGGCGCCCTCACTGGACCTCGTCTCTCTCGCCCCGTCGGCCGACTGGAACCCGCCCCCCGTGACAGCGACCCCGGACACCATCGCCGACGCATCCTCCCGCGAGCGGCACCGTCCGATCCTCGAGCTTCGCAGGCTCGAGAAGCGCTACACCGGCACGCACGCCCTGAAGCCGACCGACCTCGCCTTCGAGACGGGCGAAATCCACGCCATCGTCGGCGAGAACGGGGCGGGCAAGTCGACCCTCATCAAGCTTCTCACCGGCGTCACCCCGCGCACCGCGGGCGAAATCGTCTGGCAGGGCGTCCCGACCGACCTGTCCACGCCCAACCAGGCGATCGCGCTGGGAATCAACGCGGTTCACCAGGAGGTGGTGCTCTGCCCCCATCTCACCGTCGCCGCCAACATCTTCCTCGGCGACGAGGACACCGCGCGCGGCGGGCTGCTGCGCGACCGCGCCATGGTGCGCGCCGCCCAGAAGATCCTCGACGACCTGGGATTCGCCCTGCCTGCCCATGTGCTGCTGTCCAGCCTCACGATCGGCCAGCAGCAGCTCATCGCCACCGCGCGCGCGGCCAGCCGCGGCACGAAATTCCTGATCTTCGACGAGCCGACCGCCTATCTCACCCGGCAGGAGGCCGCCCAGCTCTTCGCCCTCATTCGCCGGCTGAAGGGCGAGGGCGTGACGATCGTCTACATCAGCCACCGGATGGAAGAGATCTTCGAGCTCGCCGACCGCGTGTCGGTCCTGCGCGACGGCACTCTCGTCGGCACGCGGCGGGTCAGCGAGACGTCGGACGCCGAGTTGATCGCCATGATGATCAACCGGTCGATCGAGCAGATCTACCACAAGGAAACCTTCCCCATCGGCGCGCCGATCCTCGAGGCCAGGAACCTCAGCGGTCCCGGCTTCCAGGACGTGTCGCTGAGCGTGCGGGAAGGCGAGATCGTCGGCCTCTATGGCCTCATCGGCGCGGGCCGCAGCGAATTCGTGATGGGCGTGTACGGGCGGCAGCGCTGCTCGGCCGGCGAGATCCACTGGCAGGGCCGCAAGGTCGACATCCGGTCGGAGCGTCAGGCCATCGACCTCGGCATGGCGCTCGCACCGGAAAGCCGGCGCGACCAGGGCCTGTGCCTCAACCTGGGCGTCGGCCTCAACATCAACCTGCCTGTGTTCGACCGACTGACGCGCGGCGTCACCATCGCCGGGAGCCGCGAGCGCGAGGCGGCGGACCGGCAGATCGGCGATCTCCGGATCAAGACCGCGAGCCGCAATGCGCTGGCCCTGAGCCTGTCGGGCGGCAACCAGCAGAAGATCGTCATCGGCAAGTGGCTGAACCACGGCGCCCGGCTGTTCATCTTCGACGAGCCGACCGTCGGCGTCGACGTCGGCACCAAGGCCGAGATCTACCGCCTGTTCGGCCGGCTGCTGTCGCAGGGGGCGGGCATCCTGCTGATCTCGTCCTACTTGCCCGAGGTCTACGAACTGGCCGACCGGCTGCACGTCTTCCGCAGCGGTCGACAGGTCGCCTCGCACGGCTTCAAGGCCGTCTCCCACGAACAGATCCTGACCGAGGCGATCGGCGTCTGACACCGCCCGGCCGCCGACCCGACGAAGCGCCACGAGGAACCACCCGACCATGAGCGACAACGCCGGCGCGCTGGCCGCCCAGAAAGCCAGGTTCGAGTTCTCCCGCCTGCTCGGACTGACGCTGATCGGCGTGCTGCTGGCGATGTTCCTGTTCCTGTCGTGGAAGACGACCACCTTCGCCACCCCCGGGAACATGTCCAACCTCGCGCGCCAGGGGGCGATCTTCGCGATCCTCGCGCTCGGGCAGACCTTCGTCATCATCACCGCAGGCATCGATCTGTCGGTGGGCGCGGTCGCCAGCTTCATCACGGTCGTGGTGGCGATGCTGATCCAGAGCCTGGTGCCCGGGATCGCCGAAGGGCTGGGCGCCATCGGGATTCCGGCCGCCGCCGCCAACGTCATCGGGCTGTGGATCGTGATCCTGGCCTCGCTGTTGCTGGGCATGGCGATAGGGGCATTCCATGCCTTCGGCGTGGTGCAGATGGGCCTGCCGCCCTTCATCATCACGCTCGCCACGTTCACGGCGCTGCGCGGCGTCGGCCTGCTGATGACGAACGGGTCGACGATCAACGTCACCAACGACGCCTTCACCGGCTTCTCGCGCGGCGAGATCTTCGGCATCCCGAACCTCTTCGTGGTGGTGATCGTCGTGGCCGTGCCGGCCTTCGTCTACCTGCACCTGAGCAAGTACGGCCGCTACCTCTTCGCGGTCGGTTCCAATCCCGAGGCGGCGCGGCTGTCCGGGGTCAACGTCAAGGCCGTGACGGCGACCGCCTACATCCTGTCGTCGCTCTGCGCCGCGATCGTCGGCGTGATGCTGGCTTCGCGCACCGGCACCGGAAACGCGACACAGGCCATCGGCTTCGAACTGGAAGCCATCGCCGCGTCCGTGATCGGCGGCACGAGCCTGTTCGGAGCCGTCGGCTCCGTCTGGGGCCCGTTGCTGGGAGCGTTCATCCTCGCGACGATCCGCAACGGCGCCAACCTGATGAACGTGAACTCCTTCTGGCAGTTCATCATCACCGGCGGCCTCATCATCCTCATCGTGTACTTCGACGGCCTGCGCCGCGCGCGGCGCTAGCCGCGCCGGCGGCGGCTCCGTCACCCTTTCCCCTCGGGCCGCCCGCCCGTAGGATGCGCCCGAAACGCGGCGAGGCCGCCGCCATCGACATGCCGGGAGAAAACCCATGAACGCCCCCGTCCGCAGCGCGCCCCGCGTCGTCCGGCTGTCTCCCGCCGACAATGTCGTCGTCTCGGTCGATCCGATCGAGGCGGGCGCCGTGGTGGAGGGCGTCACGGCCCGGGCACGCGTCCCGCGTGGCCACAAGATGGCGACGACCGCGATCGCGACCGGCCAGCCGGTCCTGAAGTTCGAGCAGATCATCGGCTTCGCCTCGACCGACATCGCGCCGGGCGACTGGATCCACGAGCACAATGTCGAGATGCACGCCTTCGCGCGCGACTACCGCTTCGCCGAGGACGCCCGGGCCGAGCAGGTTCTGCCGGTCGCCCAGCAGGCGACCTTCGAGGGCTTCCGCCGCGCCAACGGCAAGGTCGGCACCCGCAACTACATCGCCATCCTGACCTCGGTGAACTGTTCTGCGACGGTGGCCCGGTTCATGGCCGAGGAGGTCAACCGGTCCGGCATCCTCGCCGACTACCCCAACATCGACGGCGTCATCCCGCTCGTCCAGGGCGGTGGCTGCGCGCTCGACGTGAAGGGCGAGGGCTACGAGATCCTGAAGCGCACCCAGTGGGGCTACGCGACCAATCCCAACGTGGGCGGGGTGGTGATGGTCGGGCTCGGCTGCGAGGGCTTCCAGATCCCGCGCTGGAAGGAGGCCTACGGCGTGGGCGAGAGCGACACCTTCCGCACGATGACCATCCAGGAGACGGGCGGCACCCGCAAGACGGTGGCGGCCGGCGTCGAGGCGATCCGGCACATGCTGCCGATCGCCAACGCCGTGAAGCGCGAGACGTGCCCGGCCTCCGAGCTGATGCTGGCGCTGCAGTGCGGCGGGTCCGACGGCTATTCCGGCATCACGGCGAACCCGGCGCTCGGCGCGGCAGTCGACCTGCTGGTGCGCCACGGCGGCACGGCGATCCTGTCGGAGACGCCGGAGATCTACGGCGCGGAGCACCTGCTCACCCGCCGCGCCGCGAACCGGGAGATCGGCGAGAAGCTCGTGTCCATGATCCACTGGTGGGAGGACTACACCGCCCGCAACAAGATGGAGATGAACAACAATCCCTCGCCCGGCAACAAGCTCGGCGGGCTGACGACGATCCTCGAGAAGTCCCTCGGCGCCGCCGCCAAGGGCGGCACGACCACCCTGAACGGCGTCTATCACTATGCCGAGCCCGTCGACGCCCGTGGCTTCGTCTACATGGACACGCCGGGCTACGACCCCGTCTCGGCGACCGGGCAGGTGGCCGGCGGCGCCAATGTGCTGTGCTTCACGACCGGCCGCGGCTCGGCCTATGGGTGCAAGCCGACGCCATCGATCAAGCTCGCCACGAACAGCGAGATCTACCGCCGCATGATCGACGACATGGACATCAACTGCGGCGACATCCTCGACGGCGTCTCCATCGAGGAGAAGGGGCGCGAGATCTTCGAGATGGTCCTGCGCGTCGCCTCGGGCGAGCGTTCCAAGTCCGAGCAGCTCGGCTATGGCGATGCCGAGTTCGTGCCCTGGACGGTGGGCGCAACCATGTGAGGCAGGCCGCGGCGGATCGTCCGCGCGGCGCGGCGCGGCGGGAACCCGCCCGCGGGTCAGCAATTTGTCATTGAAGTGTCGCGGAACGTTCATGCTAAGCTGCGACGAAACCTCACCATACGTTCCATGCAGGAGCGGGCCAAACGGTGCGGAACCAAGAGGGAGAACCACATGAAACATCACTTCACAGCCGCGATCTCCATGCTCGCCTTCGTGACGGCGGCCCCTGCGCTCGCGCAGACGGAGATCCAGTGGTGGCATGCGATGACCGGCGCGAACAACGACGTGGTCAACAAGCTGGCGGCTGACTTCAATGCCTCGCAGAACGAGTTCAAGGTCGTCGCCACCTACAAGGGCAGCTACGCCGACACGCTGAACGCCGGCATCGCCGCCTTCCGCGCCGGCAACGCCCCGCACATCATGCAGGTGTTCGAGGTCGGCACGGCGACGATGATGGCCGCCAAGGGCGCCATCAAGCCGGTGCAGGAGATGATGAAGGAGGCGGGCGAGAACTTCGATCCCAAGTCCTACCTGCCGGCGATCACGGGCTACTATTCGACCGCCAAGGGCGACATGCTGTCCTTCCCGTTCAACTCCTCGACCATGGTCATGTGGGTGAACAAGGACGCGCTCAAGAAGGCGAACATCGCCGACGTCCCGAAGACGTGGCCGGAGGTGTTCGAGGCGGGCAAGAAGCTGAAGGCCGCCGGCTACGACAAGTGCGGCTTCACCGCCGCGTGGTCGCCCTGGGCGCTCGTCGAGCAGTTCTCGGCCTGGCACAACGTGCCGATGGGCACGAAGGCCAACGGCCTCGACGGCTTCGACACGGAGATGAAGTTCAACAGCCCGACGCATGTCAAGCTGCTGACGGACCTCGTCAATCTCCAGAAGGACAAGACCTACGACTATTCCGGCCGCGCCAACGAGAACGAGGGACGCTTCACCTCGGGCGAGTGCCCGATCATGCTCACCTCCTCGGGCTTCTTCGGCAACGTGAAGGCGAACGCCAAGTTCGACTTCACCTCGGCGCTGATGCCGTACTACCCCGACGTGGCGGGCGCTCCGCAGAACTCCATCATCGGCGGCGCTTCGCTGTGGGTCATGGGCGGCAAGTCGGCTCCCGAGTACAAGGGCGTGGCGAAGTTCTTCACCTTCCTGTCGGACACGGACCGCCAGGCGAAGCTGCACATCGAGTCGGGCTACCTGCCGATCACCAAGGCGGCCTACGAGAAGGTGAAGGCGTCGGGCTTCTACACCCAGAACCCGGACCGCGAGACCCCCATCAAGTCGCTCACCAACAAGGAGCCGACCGAGAACTCGCGCGGCCTGCGCTTCGGCAACATGGTGCAGATCCGCGACATGATCTCCGAGGAGCTCGAGAACGCGCTCGCCGGCAAGAAGACGCCCCAGCAGGCGCTCGACGACGCCACGAGCCGCGCCAACGCGACCCTGCGCCAGTTCGAGCGTACCGCCGGCCGTTGAGTCAACACCGACGCGCCCGCTCCCGGCGGGCGCGTCTTTTCACCGTCGGCGCGGCCGCCTAGACTGGCGACCGCGTCACGTTTTTTGGAACGTCCCTTCCCGCGCCACCCGGCCATCAGAGCAGCATGGAAAAGCGATCGGTCTTCGGTAATCGCCTGCTGCCCTACGTGCTGCTTGCGCCGCAGCTGGCGATCACCCTGGTCTTCTTCTACTGGCCGGCCTCCCAGGCGGTCTGGATGTCGTTCCGCATCCAGGACGCCTTCGGCATCGCCACGGAATTCGTCTGGTTCGAGAATTACACCCTGCTGTTCCAGTCCGGCGCCTACTACGAGGCGATGTGGACGACGATCGTCTTCTCCAGCTGGGTGACGGTGCTCTCCATGGGAACGGCGCTTCTGCTCGCGGTCATGGCCGACAAGCAGATCCGCGGCGCCACCGCCTACCGCACCCTCCTCATCTGGCCCTACGCGGTCGCGCCCGCCATCGCCGGCGTGCTCTGGCTGTTCATGTTCCAGCCGTCGCTGGGCATGGTCGGCCGCTCGCTGCGGGCGGTCGGCATCGACTGGAACCCGCTTCTCGACGGCAATCACGCGATGATCCTCGTGATCCTCGCCGCGACGTGGAAGCAGATCAGCTACAACTTCCTGTTCTTCCTGGCCGGCCTGCAGTCGATCCCCAAGAGCCTCATCGAGGCGGCCGCCATCGACGGCGCGCGCCCGGTCCGCCGCTTCTGGACGATCGTCTTCCCGCTGCTGTCGCCGACGACGTTCTTCCTGCTGGTCGTCAACGTGGTCTACGTCTTCTTCGACACGTTCGGCATCATCGACGCCATCACGAAGGGCGGTCCGGCGACGTCGACGCAGACGCTGGTCTACAAGGTGTTCTCGGACGGCCGGCTCGGCGGCGACCTCGGGGGTTCGGCGGCGCAGTCCGTAATCCTGATGGCGATCGTCATCTGCCTCACCGCCATCCAGTTCCGCTATGTCGAGCGCAAGGTGACCTACTGAGATGGTCGAGAAGCGCCACTGGTTTTCCGACACGCTGCCGCACGTCATCCTGTGCCTCGGCGTGT
>CAZJCW010000056.1:0-19034 GCA_964544365.1 uncultured Alsobacter sp. | reverse complement strand
GACCTCTACTACATCGAGAACTGGTCGGTGTTCCTCGACCTGTACATCCTGGCCGCAACGCCCTTCGCCCTGACAAAGACGGACAACGCCTATTGAGCGCACTGCCTCTCGACGAGGGCTGGAGCCGGCCGCGCGGCCTCGTGCCGGCGCACTCCCTGCAGCGCGCGCTCCTCTTCGCCCTGACGGCCTCGAGCTTCGTCGCCTTCATCGAGCCTTCGCCCTACGAGGTGATGTTCCTCGTCAGCGCGCTCGCGTTCATCGCCACCGGCCTCAAGGTGATCCGCGAGGTGACGCTGCTCATCGCGCTCCTGCTCGCCTACAACCTGGGCGGCCTGTTCTCGCTGCTGCCGTTCTTCGACGAGTCGAAGCCGGTGATGTTCATCGCCATCTCGTTCTATCTCGCCGTGACGGCCATCTTCCTGGCGCTCGTCATGCAGGAGGACACGGCGGGTCGGCTGCGGGCGCTCGAGGTCGGCAGCATCCTCGCCGCGGTGCTGGCCTCCTGCGCCGCGCTGATCGGCTTCTTCGACATCGCCGGGCTCGGCGACCAGTTGACCCGGTACGACGGCACCCGCGCGTCCGGCACCTTCAAGGACCCGAACGTGCTGGGTCCCTTCCTCGTGCTGCCGGCGATGTTCATCGTCCAGCGGTTGCTGACGGGCGCGACGACACGCTTCGTGACCAGCGGCGCGATTCTGGGCTTCATCACCGTGGGCCTGCTGCTCACGTTCTCGCGCGGGGCATGGGGAGTCTTCGCACTGGCGACTTTGCTGGTCGTCGGGCTCAACTTCGCGGTCTCCCGCACGTCCCGGATGCGTCTTCGCATCGTTTTCTTCATGGGTCTCGGCGTGGCCGCCATGATCGCCGCCCTCGCCATCGCGCTGTCCTTCGACAAGGTCAGCGAGATGCTGGAGACCCGCGCATCGCTCAGCCAGAACTACGATTCCGGTGAAACGGGCCGGTTCGGCCTGCAGAAGAGGTCGATTCCGATCCTTCTCGAGAGCCCCAACGGCATGGGGCCGCTGCAGTTCGGCCGGATCATGGGCGCCGATCCGCACAACGTCTACATCAACGGCTTCGCGTCCTACGGCTGGCTGGGCGGCTGGGCCTATCTCGCCCTGATCGCCACCACCCTGTGGGTCGGATGGCGCGGCGTGTTCCAGCGAACTCCTTGGCAGGGCTGGTTTATTCCGATCTGGGCAACGCTCTTTCCGCACATCATCCAGGGCCTGCAGATCGACAGCGACCACTGGCGCCACTTCTGGCTCCTGCTGGGCCTGACCTGGGGTCTGGGCATCGCCAACGAACGCTGGCTGAGGCGGCAGGCCGCCCTCACCCGGCCTGCGACCGCCTGACCGGGCGGTTCAACCGGCGACCGTCCGGCCACGCCGTCGCAGCAGGCCCAGCGCGTAGTCCCGGCATCCGGCCACGTTTCCGGCGAGCACCACGACCCCGTAGCACACGAGCCCGGCCGGAACCCCGAGCAGCAGGCTCGGCAACGGACCCAGGACACCCCGCCACGGCGCGAGCACGATCATCATCGCCGCGACCCCGGCCAGCACGACCGCAAGCTCGCGAAAGCGCACATTCCGGCGCAGGACGGGGAAAGCCAGGAGCACCGTGACGACGAGCGCGGCGCCGAGCCCGCCGACCTGCGCCAGCGCGAAGCCCGCAGGTCCGATGAAGCGTGGCAGGTAGAAGGCCAGTCCGACATTGACGACCAGGCCGAGAAGCGCCGCGGCAAGGGCCGGCGCCGTCCTCTTGTCGATCTGGAACACGCCGTTCATCGCGCTCGTCACGGCCGCCTGCGCCACGACGGCGGGCAGCAGCAGGGTCGAGTAACTGACGAAGCTGTCGCGGAATTCAGCCGGCACGATCGTCTGGGCCAGCGCCGGCAGCACCAGCCAGAAACCGGCTGCGGCGGGCATCAGGACGGCGAGGACGGTCACCACGTTGCGGCCGAGCTGGGCGTTGGCGGCGTCCCGGCCATCCCGTTCGTCCGCCCTTACGGCCATTTGGAACAGGATGAACTCGAAGGCCGATCCGAGCGCGAAAAAGATGCGGCTGATCGTGTCGTAGGCGAGCGAAAATCGCCCCATCTCCGCATAGCCGTAGGACGACGCGACGAGGGAGCGATTGAGGAACGGGATGGCCTGGTACACCACGAGGCCGATGATCAGCGGCACGCTGTAGCGCGCGAACGTCATCAGAAGGGACGTGTCGATGCGACCGGCCGACAGCGGCGCGTCGGACAGGGCGCGACCGACGACGGCGAGAGCGACCGCCGTCGACAGGATCAGGGCGGCGAGCACCGCCGACCCGTCGCGCCACACGATTGCCGCCCCGAGCATCAGCGCGAAGCCCGCGAGAGCTCTCGCGAGCGCCAGCCGCACATAGACCCGGTCGAGAAAGCGGGCCCGCGCCAGGGTGAAGGCGAAGTCATAGAGCCCGTGCGCGAGGCCGCCGACGATGCCCAAAGCCAGCAACGTCCCGGGCATGCCTCCGCCGTTCCACCAGACCGCGACCGCCACGGCCACCGCGACAGTCACCGTCGCCAGGATCGCCAGAAGCCGGTCGAGCGTGGCGCGCACCTCCGGACGTTCGCTGCGGACCGTCTCGGAATAGAAGCGCGCCGCCGAGAACCAGAGCCAATAGAACAGCAGCGTGTTGACCAGCATCGCCACGGCCGCCGCGAGGGCGTAGCGGCCGAATTCCTCCGGACCGAGCAGCCCCGCCACGGCCAGCCCGAGCGCGAAGTTCAGCGCGGCGTTCAGGAGGAAGGTCAGCGTGAAAACCATCGACGGCGCCTAGCATGCAAGCCGGCAACAATCCGTTACGGGCCGCTTCCGGATGCCGTCCCGACCCCGCGGTACCCGGCTCCTCCACGCCTGTCCGCCGGGGGTCGGATGCCTGTTGCAGAAGCCGCCGCCGCCCCCTATAAGGCCCGCAGTCGGAGTGTAGCGCAGCCCGGTTAGCGCACTAGTCTGGGGGACTAGGGGTCGTGGGTTCGAATCCCGCCACTCCGACCATTTCTCTTTTTGAATCCAAATCGTTGCGGAACCCGACACGAGCAGGCGCGCTGGCGCGCGCGGCTTGTAAAGCCTCGCCGTGCTTTGGTCTGATCAGGCTTTGCAGGATCGGCGCCCATCGCGTCGCACAGCGATCGCCGATCTCTGCTCCATGCGGAAATGGCGGGCGGAACTCTCGCGGCTACTCGACTTCCAGGAAGTTGAGCGACAGCGCGCCGAGGGCGACGATGATCGGCAGCCAGAGTGCCATGCTTCCCAGGTCCATCGCGGTTTCTTTCGCCGACACGTGAGAAGAACACTGCTCGGTGGCCGCCGAGGACCGAGAACGCAAGACCCCGTTTTTGAGCGGTGGGCGGGCAAGACCGCCGGGGACCAGCACCTTCCTTATCGTCCATCCGATGTTGCGGCGCAGCGGACCTATGTCTCGGACCGGTGGCCAAAGCCGACGCCGCCCGAAACCCGGTCATCAGTCCAATCGTGGTCCCTACGTGGTCCCGACTTGGTCGAGGCAGTAGCGCGCGACCTCCTCGTGCGTGGCGAACCAGACTCCACCGAGGGCCTTGGCGTGCCGGATGATTTCCTCGACGATCCAGATGCGGGACCGCTGGCCGATGATGTGCGGATGCATGGTCAGGACGAACAGGCCACCCTCCGCGTGCGCGCCGTCGAGTTCGCGGCGAAAGATGTCGAAGACGGCCTCGGGCGGGGTGTAAGGCCGAAGTGCGCTCATGCGATCCATGTTGAAATAGACCGCATCGTCGCGGATCCACTCCGGCGGGATCTCGACGATCCCCGTCGGCTTGTCGTCCTCCAGGAGCTCGTAGGGCTCGCTGTCGGCCATCAGCGAGCTGTCGTAGAGCAGCCCCATCTCCCGGATGATCTTGAGCGTGGAGGGACTGAAGTCCCATGACGCGGTCCGCATGCCGACCGGAACCCGGCCCGAGAGCCGCGCCAGCACGTCGCGCGCGCGGAAGGCGAGGTCGCGCTCGGCCTCGTAGGGAAGCGTCGAGTTGAATTCGTGAATCCAGCTGTGGATGCCGAGTTCGTGCCCGGACGAGGTGACGATGCGCGGTTCGTCCGGATGCAGCATCGCCGAAACGGCGGGCATGAAGAACGTGGCCGGCACGGCCTCCCGTTCGAGCAGCTTCAGGATGCGCGGGGAGCCGACGCGTCCGCCATACTGCCCCTGGCTGAGCTTGCCGGACGAGTGTCCGCCGAACCGCAGTTCGAGCGTCTCGTGGTCCGCATCGAACGACAGCGCGACGGCGCACCGCGCTCCGTTTCGCCATCTCTTGGGCGCGAGCGACCTCCCCGCCCGGGCTCGCCCGACGGCTTTTCGCCACGTCTCTTCTTCCCACTGCCAGGGTTCCTGGGCTGGCTTGTCTTGACCGGTCATGGATTGTCTCCTGTCGAGGTCCTGGCGATGCCTGTCACGCGGCCTGGCCGACACCACCGGCATAGAGGTGGCACGCCGCGCTCCGGTCCGCATCGGTGGCCAGCAGCGCCGGCGATTCCCGCGAGCAGCGCGGTCCGGCCCGCAGGCAACGCGTGTGGAACGAGCAACCGGGCGGAGGGGACAGGGGCGACGGGATTTCCCCGGCGATGGGGCTGAAATCGGCGAGATCGCTGTCGCTCGTGACGAGGCGCGGCACGCTGGCCAGCAACGCCGCGGTGTAGGGATGCTGCGGGGAGTCGTAGAGCCGAAGGGTCGGCCCCAGTTCGACGATCCGACCCAGATACATGATCGCGACCCGCTCGCTGATGTGGCGGACCACCCCGAGGTCGTGACTGATGAACAGGTAAGTCAGTCCCAGTTCACGCTTCAGCTTGAGCAGAAGATTGACGATCTGCGCCTGGATCGAGACGTCGAGCGAAGCCACCGGCTCGTCGCAGACCAGGACATCCGGCTGCATGGCGAGCGCACGTGCGATGGCGACGCGCTGGCGCTGGCCTCCGGAGAACTGGTGCGGATACCGGCTGGCATAGGACGGATCGAGGCCGACGAGGTCGAGCCATTCGGCGACATAGGCGCGGGACTTTGCTGCGGTGACCAGCCCGTGCGCGATCGGCCCTTCGGCCAGCGTGTCGCCGACCGTGATGCGAGGGTTCAAAGACGCGAAGGGATCCTGGAAGACCGTCTGGATTCGTGTCGTGTTCTTGCGCCCGTCCGGCCCGATGATGGGCAGACCATCCAGCCGCACGGTCCCGCCACTCGGCGCCATGATGCCGGCCGCGATCCGTCCCAGGGTCGACTTGCCGCATCCCGACTCGCCGACGAGCCCCAGCGTCTCGCCCTTGGCCACGGCAAGGCTGACGTCGCGGACCGCCTGGACCGAGCGCGTCTCGACATCGCCGCCGATGGCGGCCGCGATCCGATCGCCGAGTGTCAGGCTGGGATCGAACCGCTTCGAGACGGCATCGAGGGTGAGAATGGGCACAGCACTCATGCCGCGCTCCCCTGCGGATGGTGGCAGCGCCATGTCCGGCCGTCGCCCGCCTCGACGGCAGGCACCGTCGAGCAAATCTCCGAGGCATAGCCGCACCGCGGCGCGAACGGGCATCCCGGCGGCAGCGACAGCAACGACGGCGTCGATCCGGGAATCTGCGGCAATTCGATGCCGGGACGATTTCGGCTCGGCACGCTGTCGAGAAGGCCGCGGGTGTAGGGGTGTCGCGGCTGGCGCAGGATCGTCCGTGTCGGCCCGCTTTCGACGACGCGCCCGGCATACATCACCAGGATGTCGTCGGCGAGGCTCGACACGGTGGCGAGGTCATGCGTGATCCAGATCACCGCCGTTCCCGAAACCCGGACAAGCTCGCGCATCTCGTGGATGATCTGGGCCTGCACCGACACGTCCAGCGCCGTCGTCGGCTCGTCCGCGATGACGAGCGCAGGCCGGTGCAGCAAGGCGATGGCGATGGCGACGCGCTGGCGCATCCCGCCCGAAAGCTGGTGGGGATAGGCCCGCAGACGGGACGCCGGATCCGGGATCCCGACACGCGTCAGCGACGCCAGCGCAAGCGCGAGACCGGCCCGGTCCGTGACGGTCTCGTGCGCCTTCACGGCGAGCAGCATCTGGTCCCCGACGCTGAGAACCGGGTTGAGCGTCGCCGTGGCGTCCTGGAAGACCATCGAGATGCGACGCCCGCGGATCGTTCGCATCTCATCCGGATCGAGCGTGACGAGGTCCTGTCCCTCGAAGCGGATCGAGCCGCCGACGACACGCCCGGGTGGATCCACGAGGCCGAGCAGCGAATAGCCCGTAACGGACTTGCCCGACCCCGATTCCCCCACGAGGCCAACCACCTGGCCGGGACGCACCGAGAACGAGACGCCGTCGACCGCCTTCACCACGCCCGCGCGGGTGAAGAAATGGGTGCACAGGTCCGCGACGTCGAGCAAGGCCGCGCTCATCGCTTCAGCCTCGGGTTGAACTGGTCGCGGATCTGGTCACCGACGAGGTTGATCCCCACGATCAGGACGATGAGCGCGACGCCGGGATAGATCGAGATCCAGTAGCGGCCCGACATCATGTACTGGAAGCCGTTGGAAATGAGCATGCCCAGCGAGGGTTCCGTCACGGGCAATCCCAGTCCGAGGAAGGACAGCGTCGCCTCCAGTGAGATCGCGTTGGCGATCTGCACCGTCGCCACGACGATGAGCGGCGGCATGACGTTTGGCAGGATGTGGCGAAAGACAATGCGACGACCCGTCAGCGGGATCGCCAGCGCCGCCTCCACGTAGTCCTTTCGCCGTTCCGAGGAGGCCGCGCCGTAAGCGGTCCGGGCGAAATAGGCATATTGTGCGGCAATCAGGGCCGCGGTCAGCTGGGTCTTGCCCTGGCCGAGCAGCGCGACGAGCACGAGCGCCAGCAGGATTGCCGGAAAGGACAGCTGAAGGTCGACGACGCGCATGATCGCCGTCTCGATGCGTCCGCCGGCATAGGCCGCAATGATCCCAAGCGACCCGCCCACGACGAGCGACACCAGGCCGGCCATCAGGCCCATCTGCAGGGAGATGCGCAGCCCATAGAGGATCGCGGAAAAAAGGTCGCGGCCGTTCGCGTCGGTCCCGAGCCAGTGGACGTAGCCGCCGGAGCCGACGAAGCCGGGCGGGCGTCGCGCATCCATCAGGCTCAGGTTTCCGATGTCGTAGGGGTTCTGGGGCGTGATCCAGGGGGCCAGCAACGCGGCAAGGACGATGATCATCACCACGGCGAGCGCCACCACGGCGACCCGGTTTTCCCTGAACTCGGACCAGACCCCGGCCAGCGGAGAAGCAGGGGCGCTCATGAGCGTTCCCCCGGCCTCAGACGCGGGTCGAGCAGCGCGTAGACAAGGTCGACCGTCACGTTGATCGTCACGAACAGGGCGGCGACCAGGACGAGGTAGGCGACCATCACCGGCCGGTCGAGCGAATTGATGCTGTCGATGATCAGCTTTCCGACGCCCGGCCATGAAAAGATCGTCTCGGTGACGACGGCGAAGGCGAGCGTCGACCCGAATTCCAGGCCGAACACCGTCACGATCGGGATCGAGATCAGCTTGAGAACGTGGCGGCGCAGGATCGTGGCGTCGGACAGGCCGGCCGCCCGCGCGAACTTCACCGTATCGGTGAGCATCAGTTCGCGTGTTCCGGCCCGCGACAGGCGCACCATCATGGCGAACTTGAACAGGGCGAGGTTGAAGGCCGGAAGGGCGAGATGGCTCCAGCCGTTCAGCGTCAGGAAGCTCCACTCGACGCCGAACACCGCGACGGTCTCGCCCCGGCCGCCGGCCGGCAGGAGGCCCAGCCAGACAGCGAAGGTCAGGATGAGCAGCAGGCCGACCCAGAAGGTGGGCACCGAGAAGCCGAGGATGGATGTCGTCATGATCGCCCGCGCGGCGATGCTGTGGGGCTTGTACCCGGCGTAGATTCCAAGCGGAACGCCGATGAGCGTCGCGCCGATGACGGCGATCAGCGTCAACTCCAGCGTCGCCGGCAGTCGGCTCATGATGAGCTGGACGACGGGCATTCCGAAAACGAAGGAGCGCCCGAGATCGCCGCGCAGAAGATTGCCGAGAAAGATGAAGTACTGCTCGTAGAGCGGCTTATCGAGCCCGTACCGCGCGATCGCCAGGGCGCGGATGTCCTGCGTCGCATCGGGCGAGATGATGACGTCGATCGGATTGCCGATCGCGTACACGCCGACGAAGACGAGCGCGGACATGGCGAGCATGACCAGCATCGCCTGCAGGATGCGCTGGATGATGAAACCGAGCATGGGGGTGCGGTCGAGGCTCCTGGCTGCGGCGGTGCCGATCGACCTGCAGGCGGCCGGAGGCCCGTCCCGGAGGACGGCCCCTCCCCCGGGAGGGAGAGGGGCCGGTTTCGTTACTTGGCCGGCGCGACGTCCATCGCGAGGCTGTCCTCGTCGGAACGGGTCCGCAGCATCTTGACCTTGTCCTTGCGCAGCGCCCACGCGGAAGACACGGCCGCGAGCGGCACGAGCGGCTTGTCCTTGATCGACAGGGCGTTGGCGTCCTGCAGCAACTTGCGGCGCTTGGCCTCGTCCATCTCGACGGCGGCCGCCTGCAGCATCTTGTCCATCTCGGGGTTGGCGTAACCGCGCCAGTTGAACGCCCCGAGGCGCAGGGTCGGAGCATTGGAGTGCATCAGCGACGAGAGCGTGTAGTTGGCCTCGCCGGTCAGCGTACCCCAGCCCGACATGACGAAGGACAGGTCGCCACGCGTCCTCGCCGGGAAGAGGACGGCGCCCGGCTGGGCGTTCGCGACAACCTCGATTCCGATCCGCGCCAGCATCTGCGCCACCGCGGTGCCCACCGCACGGTCGCCGGGCAGGCGGTCGTTGGTGAAGCTGAACGTCACCTTGAAGCCGTCCTTGAACCCGGCGGCGGCCAGCAGTTCCTTGGCCTTGTTCACGTCCGGCTTCGTCACCTGGATGGTGTCGTTGAAGCCGAAGATGCCGGGGGTCACGAGCTGGCTCGCAGGCTTGCCGAGCCCCTCCATCGCCACCTCGGCCAGCGCCGTGCGGTCGATGGCGAGGTCGACGGCATCACGCACGCGCTGGTCGCGGAACGGGTTTGCCGGGAGCGGCGAGCCGTCCTTCGCGGTGATCTGCGGCGGCTTCTCGCGCATGTCGAACTCGGCGTAGAACACGTAGACCGTGTCGCCCTTGACGATGGACAGCGCGGCGTCGCGCTCCAGGGTCGGGACGTCGGCCGCCGGCGCGCGCACGATCATGTCGACCTGCCCGGCCCGGAGCTGCGCCACGCGGGCCGCGTCGTTGGGCAGTTCCTTCCGGATCACCTTCGCCCAGGGCTGCTGGCCGCCCCAGTAACCGTCGAAGCGGTCGAGGACGAGTTGCTCCTTCGGGGTCCAGGACACGAACTTGTAGGGGCCCGTTCCGATGGCGGCCTTGCCGGTGTTGAACGCCTCGTTCGCGTTGTCCTTCGTCAGGCCAGCGGCGGCCTTCGACGACACGATGAACAGGCGGATGAAGTCGTTGGGCAGCGTCGGCGCCGGACCGTCCGTCACGATGTGGACGGTATGGTCGTCGATGATCTTCGTCTCCTTGACGCGGCGGACATAGATCGTCGTCGGGTTCGGGCCCGAAACCGTGGGAATGCGCTCGATCGAGAACTTCACGTCGGCGGCGGTGAAATCCGAGCCGTCGTGGAACTTCACGCCCTTGCGGAGCTTGAACTCCCACGTGGTGGCGTCGATCGCCTTCCAGCTCTCCGCGAGCCGCGGCTCGATCTGAAGCTTGTCGCCGGACCACACCAGCGTGTCGAACACATGCTTCAGGGCTTCGGCATGGGTGCCGGACGCGGTGAAGTGCGGGTCGATCGACTCGGGGCCGGCACGGGTGCCAACCGTCAGGGTCTGGGCGGCGGCATAGCCCCCGATGGCAGTGAGGATCGTCGTCGACAGGACGACGGCGGCAAGGCTCCGCTTCAACACGTGTCGCATGGCTGGTGTCTCCCGGTTTCGGCCGCCGTCCGCCGCAGGTTGACGAGCGGCCCTAGGGCCGGCGTTCCGCGATCCGTCGACGACAGTGAGTGACAGCTTGACCACCGTCGCCCGACCCGTCAAGTTCCATATGGCACCATCAGAGCGAGGGACGCGGGCCGGCATGTCGGACTCGTCCAGGACCAGCAGGACGCCGCCCGTTCCAGGGCGCCCCGAGGCCATAGACGGCCTCGGCATCGACGCGGTGACCATCGCGCGGCTGTGGGAGAACCCGAGCTGGTTCGCCTTTCGCTTCAACTACTTGTCTCTCCGCTACAACATCCCTCTGTACGGAGCGATCGAGCGTCGCTACGGGCTGGTCCGGCCGCAGGTCGCCGTCATCTACTCGCTCGGCCTGCGCGACATGGTGACGGCGCGCGACATCGGCATCTCCTACGGCTTCCCGAAGAACACGCTGAGCCGGGCGATCGCGTCCCTCGAGAAGCGGGCCCTGCTGACCCGCCAGCGCCATCCGACGGACAAGCGAAGCTGGTTGCTCAGCCTGACGGCCGACGGCAGACGCATTTTCGAGGCAACCTTGCCGCGCTTCGTCCATGTGCAGGATGAGATGCTGAAGCCCCTGACGGTCCGCGAACGCGAGACGCTGTCCGTCCTTCTCGCCAAGATCGTCCTCAACACCTTTTCCTGGCCGGCCGACGACGTGCCGGGACTGCCTCCCCTGCCCTCCCTCCCGCCGCATGACACGAAGGTCGCGAAGGCCCATGACCATGGTTCAGTCTGATCCCGGCCCAGTTCTCCTCATCCACGGCGGTGCAGGCGCCATCCAGAAGGGCGAGGCGTCGGCGGAACGCGAGGCCGACATCCGCAAGGATCTTCGCCGATCGCTCGAGGCCGGCTGGGCGGTGCTGGCCAAGGGCGGTCCGGCGCTCGACGCGGTCGAGGCCGCGGTGCGGGTGATGGAAGACAGTCCCTTCTTCAACGCGGGCCATGGCGCGGCCCTGACCAGCGAGGGCACGATCGAGCACGACGCCTCGATCATGGACGGCCGGACGCGGGCGGCAGGCGCCGTGAGCGGCACGTCGCGGATCCGCAATCCGGTCAGCGCGGCCCGGGCGGTCATGGAGCGCACGCCCCACGTGATGCTGACCGCCGCCGGCGCAGAGCAGTTCGCGCGCGAGCAGGGCTTGCCGCTCGTGGCCCCCTGGTACTTCTTCACGCCCGAACGGCTGCGCGCGCTCGAACGGGTTCAGGCGGCGAAGCGGACGGCGGCGGCAACCACCGAGAAGGACCGGCACGGGACGGTCGGCGCCGTCGCGCGCGACGCCGCGGGACATCTTGCCGCGGCCACCTCGACGGGAGGCTATGCCGACAAGATGCCGGGCCGGGTGGGCGACACACCGATCATCGGGGCCGGCACCTATGCCCACGACGCCACGATCGCCTTTTCAGGGACCGGGCACGGCGAAAGCTTCATCAAGGGCGTTCTCGGACATCGGATCGCCTGCCTGGTCGAGCTCGCCGGCATGACCCTCGCCGAGGCCAACGCGAAGGCGCTGGAGGAACTGTCCGCGCTGGGCGGATCGGGTGGCTTCATCACCCTCGGCGCGGACGGAACGGCCTTACTTCCGCACAATACACCGGGCATGTACCGCGGAATTGCCCGCGGCGGGAACTTTGCCGTCGCGATCTTCGGAGACGACGTTCT
The DNA here is from genome assembly GCA_964544365.1 of uncultured Alsobacter sp. Classification (GTDB taxonomy): domain Bacteria; phylum Pseudomonadota; class Alphaproteobacteria; order Rhizobiales; family Beijerinckiaceae; genus Alsobacter. The sequence goes on along the minus strand of CAZJCW010000056.1, from coordinate 7,327 downwards.
TGACGCCTGACGCGGTCATGGGACGCAACACGAGCCGCGAGGGACACCGTCGTGCAGATCCGTGACATGAACTGGATGCAGGTCGAGGCATACCTGCGCGACGACGACCGGTGCGTGCTGCCGATCGGTTCCACCGAGCAGCATGCCTTTCTCTCCCTGGCGGTGGACCTGATCCTCGCGGAACGCGTCGCCACCGAGGCGGCGTCGCCGCTGGGGATCCCGGTGTTCCCGGTCATTCCCTACGGGATCGCGCCGTATTTCGCCGCCTATCCCGGCAGCATCACCCTGCGGGTGGAGACGCTGCTGGCGGTGGTCCGCGACATCATCGAGTCGCTGAAGCGGTCCGGCTTCCGTCGCATTCTCATCGTCAACGGCCACGGCGGAAACCAGCCCGTGGCGGCGCTGGCCGGCGACATGATGATCGAGCACCCGCAACTCTCCATCAAGTTCCACAGCTGGTGGAATGCGCCCCGGGCCTGGGCCAAGGTGCAGGCGATCGATCCATCCGGATCGCATGCCAACTGGATGGAGAATTTCCCGTGGACGCGACTGGCCGGCATCGCGTGCCCCAAGGGCGAGAAGGCGACGTTCGACCGCGACCTGATGCGTGCGTCGCCACCGCACGGCGTGCGCAAGATCCTCGGCGACGGTGCCTTCGGCGGCGCCTATGAGAAGCCCGACGAGGTGATGCTCGACCTGTGGCGGACGGGTGTCGACGAAACGCGCGAGCAGCTGGAGGGACCATGGCCGACCCGATCCTGATCTGGGGCGCCGGAGCGATCGGCGGAACGCTCGGGGCCTACTGGACCCGCGGCGGCCATGACGTGCTGCTCGTCGATGTCGACGCCGACCATGTCGCGGCCATGAACGCCTCGGGGCTATCCATCGAGGGGCCGGTCGAGGAGTTCCGGCAGCCCGTGCGGGCAGCCCTCCCCGCCGATGTCAGCGGGCGCTTTCGCCGGGTCGTCCTGGCCGTGAAGGCCCATCACACCGCCGACGCGACCCGCCAGCTCCTGCCGCACCTTGCCGACGACGGCTTCATCCTGTCGGCGCAGAACGGGCTCAACGAACGGGTCATCGCCGGGATCGCCGGGGAAGCCCGGACGATGGGGTGTTTCGTCAATTTCGGCGCCGACTATCTCGGTCCCGGCCGCATCATCCGCGGCAATCGCGCGGCGGTGGTGGTCGGCGAGATCGACGGCAGCACGACGGATCGCCTGCGCGACATGCACGCGCTGCTGCGCGAGTTCGAACCGGACGCCGTCCTCACCACGGACATCTGGGGCTATCTCTGGGGCAAGCTCGGCTACGGGGCGCTGCTCTTCGGGACGGCCCTGACGAACGAGTCCATTGCCGACGCCCTCGGCTCGGCGCGGCACCTTGCGGTCTACCGCCAACTCGGCAACGAAGTGATGGCCGTGGCCGCCGCGGTGGGCGTGACACCCAAGGGTTTCAATGGCTTCGACCCCGTTGCCTTTGCGCCGGGCGGCGATCCGGCTGCGCTGCAGCGCTCCATCGACGCCATGGTCGCCTTCAACCGCGGCTCGGCGAAGAGCCATTCGGGCATCTGGCGGGACCTCGCGGTTCGCAAGCGCAAGACCGAGATCGACGCCCAGATCGGCATCATCGGCGCCATCGGGCGGGAAGCCGGCGTCCCGACGCCCGGCCTGGATCGCCTGGTGGCCCTGATCCACGACATCGAGGACAACCGGCGCCCGCTCGACTGGTCGACGCTCGACGCCATGCTGGCGTCGTGAGTCGTCGACCGGGCAGGTCGCCATGACAAGGCAGGGCCCATAGACCATGGCAACCATTTCCGCGCCGTCCGACCCCGTCGTCCTCGTCACCGGTGCCGCACAGGGCATCGGGGCGGCCATCGTCTCGGCCTTTGCCGGACGGCGAGTATGGGCCGTCGACATCGATCCCGCGGGGCTGGAGCGGGTCAGGGGCGATCGCGTCAGCATGGCGGCGCTGGATGTGTCATCGGAGGCGGCCGTCGCCGGCCTGATCGCGCGCATCGTCGCGCAGGACGGGCGGATCGACGTGCTGGTTCATGCGGCCGGGGGCGTGCGGGGGCAGGTCGGACGGCCGGTCGAGAGCGTGCCCGAGGAGGACTGGCACGCCATCATGGACGTCAACGCGACGGGAGCGTTCCTGCTGGCCAAACACGTCGCGCCGGTCATGAAACGGCAGGGATACGGGCGAATCGTGACGATTTCCTCGGGTGCCGGCCTGCGTCCCAGCCTGACGGGCATCCAGGCCTACGCGGCCGCGAAGCATGCGCTGGTGGGGCTGACGAAGCAGCTGGCGCACGAACTGGGGCCGCATGGCGTGACGGTCAACTCGGTCGCGCCGGGATTCGTGCTGTCGAATCCGGCGACGCTGCGGCAGTGGGAGGCCTATGGCGAGGAGGGGCAGAAGAAGCTGGTCGAAAGCGTCTTCACCCGCCGCCTCGGACGGCCGGAGGATATCGCCAACGCCGTGATGTTCTTCGCGAATCCGGCCAGCGAGTGGATCACCGGCCAGGTGCTGTCGGTGGACGGCGGACGGGCCTGATCGACGCCGTTCAGGCCGTCACGTCGCGCAGATCGCGCATCAGACCCTCGGTGAAGTCGTTCAGACCAAGCTGCCGATCGCGGCGAAGTCGCTCGGAGACGAGGATCGCCTGCAGTCGTTCGAAGCAGCGCTCGAGATCGTCGTTCACGAGGACGTAGTCGTACTCGCGCCAGCGCTCCAACTCGCCGAGGGCGGTGCGCATGCGCCGGGCGATCATCTCGGGCGGGTCCTCGGCCCGGCGCTCGAGCCGGCGCTTCATCTCCGGGATCGAGGGCGGCAGGATGAAGACCGAGACGACGTCGGCGGGGGCGTTGGCGCGGATCTGCTGGGCGCCCTGGTAGTCGATGTCGAACAGGATGTCCTGGCCAGAGCCCAGCGCCCGGTCGATCTCGCGACGCGGCGACCCGTAGAAGTTGCCGTGGACCTCGGCCCACTCCAGAAGCTCGCCGCGGTCGCGCATCAGCGTGAACTCGGACGGATCGATGAAGCGGTAGTGCACGCCCTGGACCTCGCTCGGGCGACGGGGCCTGGTCGTCACGGAGACGGACAGCGTGAGGCTCGGCTCCTTCTCGCGCAGCAGGCGGGTGAGCGTGGTCTTTCCGGCCCCGGACGGGGAGGACAGGACAAGCATCAGGCCGCGGCGGCCGATGAGTTCGTTGGCGAGTTGCGCGGTCATGCGAGACGTCACTCCACGTTCTGAACCTGCTCGCGGAACTGCTCGACCTCGGTCTTCAGGTCGAGACCGATGACGGTCAGGGACACGTCGTTGGCCTTGGCGCAGAGGGTGTTCGCCTCCCGCGAGAACTCCTGCGCCAGGAAGTCCAGCCGCCGGCCCACGGGACCGCCCTTGGCGAGGAGTTCGCGGGCCGCGCCGACATGGGCGCGAAGCCGGTCGATCTCCTCGCGCACGTCGGCCTTCGCGGCGAGCAGCACCGCCTCCTGGTGAAGCCGGTTCGGGTCGAGCCCGCGCGAGGCGTCGACGAGGGCCGCGACCTGCTCCGCCAGCCGTGCCTTGATCGCCTCGGGCTTGCGGGCGGGACAGGCGTCGGCGGCGTCGGCGAGAGCCGCGATCGTATCGATCCTTGCGCGAAGAAGGCCGTCGAGCGCCCTGCCCTCCTCGTGCCGTGTCTCCACCAGGGCCGCGAGCGCGGTCCCGAGGCCGGCCAGCGCATCGTCGGCGAAGGCCTTCAGCGCCGCCTCGTCGTCGCCCGCCTCGACGACCTCGACGACGCCGCGAATGCCGAGCAGCGCGCCAAGCGACGGCGCACGCAGGCCCATCGCCCCGTCATAGGGCGCGAGCGCCTCGACGAGGGCATCGAGCATGGCGGTGTTGACCCGGGCGACTGGCGGCGCGCCGTCGCGCGTGGCTGACAGGTTGGCGAAGCAGGTGCCGCGCTGGATGCCCTTGCCGATGCGCTGGCGAGCCTCCTCTGCAAGCGCCTCCAGCGCCGGCGGAACGCGCACGCGGATGTCGAGACCCTTCGCGTTGACGGTCTTCAGTTCCCATGCCCACCGCCACGCGCCGGACGATCCGGTCTCCCGGGCGAAGCCGGTCATGCTTGCCAACGCCATGCGATCCGCGCTCCACGGGCCAACGGGGTGGCAGCTTTAGAACATGACGAGCGAAAGTGGTATCCGGTTTCGCGTCGACCGAAGGCCCGGAATCGCCAATCTAGCCGCCGGCCGCGCGCCGCCACGCCGTGGGGCTCGTTCCGCTCCATCGCCGGAAGGCCTGGCCGAAGGCCGAATGGCTGGCGAAGGCCAGGGCGTATGCGACGTCGCCCACCGAAAGATCGGTCAGGCCGAGCAGCTCGCGCGCGGCATTGAAGCGGACGTCATCGCGAATGGCCTCGAAGACGGCGCCTTCGGCAGCGAGCTGCCTGCGCAGGGTCCTGGGTCCGAGGCCGAGAGCGCGCGCCATGCCGGCCATGGACGGATCGCCCCGCAGAAGCTGCGGGCGCACCCGATGGCGCACCCGGGCGGAGATCTGGCCCACGGGCACGCCGAGCACCTGCGTGATCCGGGCGAGGACGTCCGCCCGACGGGCGGGATCGGCATCGCGACGCCGAAAGTCGATGTCGTCGCCGGAGATGATGAGACAGTACTGGCTCTGGTTGAAGCGGACCGGAACGCGGAGGATGCGCTGGTAGATGGCGGCGTCGGCCGGCTCGGCATGGCAGACATGGACCTCCAGCGGCGTGACCCGGCCTCCGGTCAGGTCGCGCAGGATCTCGCATCCGATGGCGACAACCGCCTCGTAGAGATGCCGACCTCCCGGTGAGGCCCGGTCGTAGATGCCGTAGCCCAGGGCGAAATCCCGGCCGACCCGGTGCAGGTAGACCACCGCGCCGCTCGTATAGCCGAGCTGCCAGCCCACGAAGTCCTGAAGGGCCTCCCGAAGGGTCGGGGCCTCCTTCGCGAGGTGGTGGATGATGCCGTGATGGGACCACCGGTACTGCGCTCCCATGAGGAGCCCGACATGGGCGCAGCCCGTCTGGTCGGCCGCGCGTTCCAGCACGGTGAGGCAATCCCCGAAAGGCAAGAGATCGTCATGGGCCACGGCATCGAGATCGAAGCCGAGCCCTTCGGACACCTTGGCCGGCGACCCTCCGAGGCCGCGGACGACGGACGCCAGGTGCGCGAAGGCGCCGGCCCGCTGAAACGCCGAGTTGAAAGTCCTGCGCAAGGCTCGGAGTCCCCTAAACTAAAGCAGTAGCGTCCCGGCCGGTCTAACGTGACTGCTGCCATCAAGGCTTGTCGAGACATGCCCGGGAGCATTGAGCAATGACAATTCGATACCGTTTCCTTTTTGCAGGTTTCCTTGCTGCCGCAAGCCTGATGGCGCCGGCTCATGCCCAAAAGCTCGACGGTCCGCCGAGCAATCCGTCCCTCAGGTTCTCCACCGAGCGCCCCTCCGGCGTCTATTCGCCCGACAAGGTCGAGACGCGGCTTGGCACATTGAAATTCACCGACGGCTTCCCGGACAAGGACACGGCCCGGACGCTGCTCGACAACCTCGATTTCCAGCGCGCCGTCCAGGCCTACCTGCTGGCTCTTCCTGCCGTGAACCAGGTCGGAAACCGGAACGCCATCCTCAGCGTCGGGCCGGTCAACGCCACCGTCCCGATCTGGGAGGAGATGGTCGACGCCAGGACCGTCGAGCTCACCGCCAACGACAACACGCCCTACACCTGGTTCTGGATCGACCTGCGCAATGGCCCGCTGGTTCTCGAGGTGCCGCCCAAGGTGCTCGGTCTCGTCAACGACCTCTGGTACCGCTGGGTGTCGGACGTGGGCATCACCGGGCCCGATCGCGGCCAGGGCGGCAAGTTCGTCCTGCTTCCTCCGGGCTACACCGGCGCCGTGCCGGACGGCTACCACGTCGTGCGACCCACCACGTTCAGCAACCTCGTGATCTGGCGCAGCTTCGTCGTCGACGGGAGCCCGAAGCCGGGCGTCGAGGCGGTGAAGGCCGCGACAAGGATCTATCCGCTGGGCCAGGAGGCGAGCGCCAAGGCGCCGACCTTCGTCGACATGTCGGGCAAGCCGTTCAACATGGTGAACCCGGCCGACTTCCGGTACTGGGAACTTCTCAACCAGGCCGTCCAGGAAGAGCCCAGCGAGTCGCTCGACCAGGTCCGGCTCGGCTTCTGGGCCTCCATCGGCATCGAGAAGGGCAAGCCCTTCGCCCCCGACGCACGCATGAAGGCGATCCTCACCGAGGCCGCCGCCGTCGGTGACGCAACGGCCCGCGCCATCTCCTTCCACATGCCCGCGGCCGAAGATTACTATTTCAAGGACGCCTACTGGCAGCTTCCGTTCATCGGCGGCTACAAGTTCCAGTCACAGCCCGGCGTGCTGAACCTCGACGGCTACATCTTCTATTACTTCATGGCGACAGGCGTGACGCCGGCCATGGAAGAGAAAATGGTCGGCCTCGGGTCGCAATACGCATGGACGGCCCGCGACGCGCAGGGTGACGCGCTGGACGGCGGCAAGTTCTATCGCCTGCGCCTTCCCGCGAATGTCCCGGTCAAGGACTTCTGGTCGGTGATCCTCTACAGCAACCAGACCCGTTCGATGATCCAGACGGACCAGCGCTTCCCCAGCGTCAGCAGCCAGACCAAGGGGTTGCTGAAGAATGCCGACGGCACGATCGATGTCTTCTTCGGACCGAAGCCGCCGGCCGGGAAGGAAACCAACTGGGTCCAGACCGTGCCGGGCACCGGCTGGAACACCATCCTGCGCCTCTACGGTCCGCTCGAGCCCTGGTTCAACAAGACCTGGAGACCCGGCGACATCGAGCCCGTCTCCGCCGACTACACCGAGAGCCTGATCGAGAAGATCGACGGGCGGGTGGCGAAGATCGCGGATTGCCGCAAGCAGGCCGACGGCCGGTCCCTCGACTTCGCGGCCAGGCTGCGCTTCGTCGAGGCGTGCGTGCGCTGACACGGCGACGCGACCGGGCGGCCCAAGCCGGGTCGCCCACCGCCGCCTGACCCTTCCGACGACGCCGCGTCCCCACCCCCCAACACGGGAGAGGGCGCGGCGTCTTGCACGCAGCCAAGACTGGCAAGCGGACAACGCCGAGGCCGGATTGTCTGCGGCGAGACGGACAGCGGCATGCCGACGCGAGCCTGAAAGCGGAGCGCCGGGTGCGGTTCGACCGCCGCCCCTGTCCGGCCCTCAGTTGGCCGGTTGCGGCTGTTGCTGCGGCTGAAGCGGGGCCGCCGGCGTTGCCGTGCGCGGAGCGGGCGGCGTGCGCGGGGGG
>CAZJCW010000055.1:13296-19671 GCA_964544365.1 uncultured Alsobacter sp. | reverse complement strand
GCATAGATGCTCCAGCCGCTCAGCGTCAGCGCGATGTACATGCTGGTGATGCCCGGGCCGAGGACCGCGATCACGCCGATGGCCATGATCAGGAACGGAAAGGCGGTGAACGTGTCCACGGTCCGCATCACGATCGTGTCGACGATGCCGCCGACATAGCCGGCGATGGCGCCGAGGATCGAACCGAGAATCCACGGGAAGAGGACGCAGAAGAAGCCGATCCGGACGTCCAGCTTCGCGGCATGAAGGACCCGCGAGAAGACGTCGCGGCCGAAGTTGTCGGTGCCGAACGGGTGGGTCCAGCTCGGCGGCTTCAGCGTGTTGCGCAGGTTCTGGGTGATGGGATCGTAGGGCGTGATCCAGGCCGCGAAGACGCTGGCCAGCAGGATGACGGCAAGCATCGCGCCGCCGGTGATCAACGCCCCGCGCCGCCCCATCAGCCGGATGAAGGCGCCGCGCGGCGAGAGCGGGCCATGCATGGCCGCGGCGCGCCCGGCCTCCTCGGCGTGCGACGGCGCGCCCCCGGCCGGGGACATGGCCTCGAGGGTCTGGCCACGGGTGTCACTCATAGGTCACCCGGGGGTCGAGCACGGCATAGACGAGGTCCGTCGCCAGGTTGATGGCGATCACCAGCAGTCCGAAGACGAGGGCGATGCCCTGGATGACGGGATAGTCACGCGCATCGACCGAACTGATGATCAGCGAGCCCAGCCCGGGCACGTTGAAGACGTTCTCGATGACGACCGATCCGCCCATCAGCCAGCCGATGTTGACGCCGAGGATGGTCACCGTCGCCATCAGGCCGTTGCGCAGGACATGACGGCGGATGAGCTTGCCGGGCGGCAGCCCTTTCGTGCGTGCGAATTCGACATGCGGCGATTGCATCACCTCGATGATGGTGCTGCGAAGCGTTCGCATGAGCGTCGGCGCGAGATGCAGCGCGATGGTCAGGGCTGGCAGGAAGAGATGCCAGAGCCGCTCCCCGAACGTCGCGCCGTAGCCGGCGACGGGAAACAGCGGCATGATGACCGCGAAGAGGATGAGCAGGTTCAGCCCCAGCCAGAAGGTCGGCATCGCCAGCGCCAGGGTCGTCACCGAGCGGATGATCTGGTCGACCAGCCCGTTGTTATGGAGCGCCGCGATCACCGCCAGCGGGACGCAGATGAGCAGCGACAGCACGACGGCATAGACGGTCAGCATCATGGTCGCCGGCATGCGCTCGAGGACGACCTCCAGCACGGGCCTGCGGTAGACCATCGAGCTGCCGAACTGCCCCTGCGCAAGATCGCCGAGGAAGATCGCGAACTGCGCCCAGATCGGCCGGTCGAGGCCGAGGTCGGCGCGAAGCGCGGCCAGCGTCTCGGGGGTCGCATAGGCGCCGAGCATGATCGAGGCCGGATCGCCCGGAATCAGCCGGACGAACAGGAACACGATGAGCACGATGCCGAAGATCACCGGCAGCAATTGCATCAGCCTGCGGGCGAGGAATCTCGGGAAATTCACGGCAACGCCCCTGTGCCCTGTTCGCGGACACGCCCCGGACCCCAACCTCGACGGACGGGGTCCGCAGACATGTCGGTCACTTCGTCCGCCAGACGTCCCACAGCCTGACCATCCGCGTCGGGTAGACCGAGAAGCCCTTCACGTGATCCCGCGTCGCGAACACCACGGAGGGGTGGAACAGGTAGATCTGCGGAACCTCCGCCATCGCGATGCGCTGCACGTCCCGGTACATGGCCGCCCGCTTGGCGGGATCCGTCTCGCCCTCGGCCGCCTTGCTGATCCGCACGATGTCCTCGTTGCGGTAGCTCGAGAAAGCGGCGTTGCGGCCGCCTTCCTCCACCGACCAGAAGTCGAACGGCATGTTCTGCGCCGGATCGCCCACGAGATTGCTTCCGAGCTTGTAGACCAGCTCGAAGTTCCCGCCGGACCACAGGCTGAACCACGTGCCGGACTCGGTGGGCTGGACGTCGATCGTCACGCCGATCTTGGCGAGTTGGTCCTTGACGATGACGGCCGCCTGTCCGGCCATTTCGTCGCCGCTCGGAATGAGCAGCTTGGCCGTGAAGCCCTGCGGGAACTTGCTCTCGGCCATCAGCTTCCGGGCCGCATCGAGGTCGTGCTTGATCCCGAAGTCACGCGTATGGAAGAGGACCCCGGGTCCGTAGAACGGAGACTGCGCCGGCTCGCCGTTGCCGAACAGCAGCGCGTCCACCATGCCCTGCCGGTCGAGCGCCATCAGCATGGCCTGGCGAACCTTCATGTCGGCGACCGCCGGCACGGTCTTGAGGTTCGGAACGATGGCCGCCGTCGCGTCGAGCGTGACCATGCTCGGCGTCACGCCCGGCGCCCGCTTCAGAGCCTCCGCCTGGCTGAACGGGACGCTCATCGCGACGTCCACCTGCCCGCTGCGCAGTTGCAGAACGGCCGCGTTCTCGTCCTGGACGAAACGAAGCTCTACCTCGTCGAGATAGGGCTTGCCTGCATCCCAGTAACCCGGGTTGCGCTTGAGAACGGTGACCTGCCCCTTCACGAAGCGGTCCATGCAGAAGGCGCCGCTGCCCAGAGGCTTCTGCCCCATCTCCTGCACCCCGATCTTCTCGGTGTAGGACTTCGAGAGGACATGCGTGCCCCACAGGGTGAGGTAACGCGCGAAGGCGACGTTCGCCTTGTCGAGCGTGATGCGGACCGTCGCCGGGTCGATGGCCTCGACGGAAGGCTTGTTCGGGAACTGCCAGAGGACGCGGGAGTCCTTCTCCATCGCCCGGTCGAAGGAGAACTTAACGTCGTCGGCGGTCACCGTGGAGCCGTCGCAGAACTTCGCCGACGGCCGCAGCTTGAACGTATAGACGCGTCCGTCCGGGCTGACATCGTAGCTCTCGGCAAGGGCAGGCTGCAGTGTCTTGCCGTCCGGCGAGGTCTGCAGGAGGTTGCCGTAGATCTGCCCCTGCGCCTGCAGGGTGAGCGTGTCATTGGTGTATTTCGGATCCCAGACGGTGATGTCGGCGGAACGGGCGATGACGATCTTGCCGCCGCGCACAGGCGCCTGCGCCTCCGCTGCGGGGACGACAGCCAGCGCCGCGAAGGATCCTGCGATGGCCGCCACCGCGGTCGCGGACCGCAGTCGGGCGGAGAGCCGGTGTTCTGCATAGGCCATGGCACGTGCTCCTTGGTTTCGGGGGTCCGGATGCGGGTGCGGGGTCAGCCCTTCGACATCGCGATCAGGTCGGCCACGGTTCGGCCCTTGATGACGTTGCCATCGGTGATGCGCTGGACGGCATCGTCGTGGGCCGCCCGCCGTGACGAAGCGCAGCCATCCGTGACGAGCGTGACGAAGTAACCCTTGTCGGCGGCGTCCCGGGCCGTCAGTTCGACGCAGCCCTCGGTCACGACGCCGCACACCCAGAGGCGCTCCTTGCCCATGTTCCGCAGGATCTGGTCGATGGCCGTCGAGTTGAAGGTGCTGACGCTGGACTTGTCGATGATGATCTCGTCCTCCAGCGGTGCGAGCGCATCGACGATGTCCCAGTCCATCGGCAGCAGCGGCGTCTCGTTGAGGCGGTTGAGCAACTGGCGCTTGCCGTCCCGGGTGCTCCTGGTCCGGAACGCGACGCGGATGTGGAACACCTCGATGCCCACCTTGCGGCAGTGCCCGAGCAGGCGCTGCAGGTTCGGTGTCATCTCTGCGATGAAGTCGAAGCGCTCCTTGAGATGGTCCGGCTTGCCCTGGTCGCGGGCGAGGCGGCCCATCCAGCCGTCCGGATGCGCACAGAGGTTCTGCATGTCGACGATCAGAAGGGCCGTCTTCTTGATGTCGAAGGGCGCCTCCGTCGGTTCGTGAACGAGATCCCAGTAGGGGTCGTGGACCATCTTCGCCTCTCCAAAGTTCCCCGGGGACACGTGTCGCAGCGGCAGGCTCCGCTAGCGCCCGATGGCGGGCGGAGCCTGCCGGCGTTCGGCGTTATTGCGTCTTCCACGTCTCCCAGAAGCGATGCAGACGCGTCGGGAAGATCGCGAAGCCCTGCACGTTGGACCGGGTCGCGTAGACCACGGAGGGATGGAACAGGTAGATCTGGGGCACCTCGGACATCGCGATCCGCTGCAGCTCGCGATAGGCGGCGGTGCGCTTGGCGACGTCCTGCTCGCCTTCCGCGTCCTTGCTGATCTTCACGATCTGCTCGTTCCGGTAGCCCGAGAACGCCGCGTCCGAGCCGCCTTCCTCCCGCGACCAGAAGTCGAAGGGGATGTTCATGGCCGGGTCGATGACGAGGTTCGAGCCGAGCTTGTAGAACATGTCGAACTGGCCGCTGGAGCGGAGCTGGAGGATCGTTCCGGCCTCGGTCGGCGTGACCTGGATCTTGATGCCGATCTTCGACAGCTGGTCGTTCATGATGACCGCCGCCTGGTTCGCCATCTCGTCGCCGCTCGGAACGATCAGCTTGGCCGTGAAGCCTTGCGGGAAGCTGCTCTCCGCCATGAGCTTCTTGGCCTTCTCGACGTCGTGGGGGACGCCGAAATCCTTGGTGTGGAAGAGCAGGCCCGGGCCGTAGAACGGCGACTGCACGGGCTCTCCGTTGCCGAAGAGCAGCGCGTCGACCATCGCCTGCCGGTCGAGCGCCATCAGCATCGCCTGCCGCACCTTCACGTCCTTGAAGGGCGGGAATGAACGGACGTTCGGTACGATCGACGAGCTGGCATAGAGCGTCACCATCGACGCCTTGATGCCCGGCGCGTTCTGCAGGGCCTTGTACTGGCTGTGAGGCACGCTCAGCGCGACGTCGATCTGCCCGCCGCGCAGCTGAAGAACGGCCGCGTTCTCGTCCTGCACGACCCGCATGTCGACCTCGTCGAGATAGGGTCGCTCGGGATCCCAGTAGTGCGGATTGCGGACGAGGACGGCATTCTGTCCCTTGTTCCAGCTGCTCAGGCAAAACGCGCCGCTGCCGATCGGCTTCTGCGCGAGATCCTGCAGGCCGGCCTTCTCGGCGTAGTCCTTCGACAGCACATGGCTGCCCCAAAGGGTGAGGTAGCTGACGAAGGCGACATTCGGCCGGTTCAGCGTGATGCGAACCGTCTTGTCGTCCACGGCCTCGACGACCGGACTTGCAGGGAACTGCCACGTCACCCGGGAATCCTTCTCCATCGAGCGATCGATGGAGAACTTCACGTCTGCAGCGGTGATCGGAGTGCCGTTGCAGAACTTGGCATTGGCGCGCAGCTTGAAGGTGTAGACCTTCGAATCCGGACTGATCTCGTAGGACTCCGCCAGCGAAGGCCGCAATTGCTGCCCATCGGACGAGTTCTGCATGAGGTTGGCGTAGATCTGGTGCTGGGCCTGGATCGTCAGGGTGTCGTTGGTGAACTTGGGGTCCCACGAGGTGATGTCGGCCGGGCGGGCCACGACCAGCTTTCCGCCCTTGCGCGGCGCCTGCGCGGCAGCCTCGTCGGGCAGCAGCGAAACGGCGGCGGTCGTTCCGGCGAGGACCGGGAGGATCCAGGCCAGGCCCGTCAGGATTCCCGTCAGTGCGGGACGCCTTTCCTTCTGTCGGCTCATTGTCTTGTCCCCTTCCAAGCTGTGGGTGAGAGCGGCCCGATGCCCGTCAGTCTGCGCGCGAGGTGCGTAACCGGACAGGCGGCCGAAGGATGTCGTGTCGGTCGAAGGCGGATGCCGCGAGCGCAACGGAGGTCGCGGAGAAGAGTGAGCCGCGCCGGGCCCTGCACGCGATGACCGCGTCACGAGGATGGGCTGCGCATTCACAACAAGGGCCGTGGACCAACTGCGCCTCCTCACAGGGGAACGACGATCACATGGTCTTGCAACGCGGCGGTTATCTGCTTGTTATACAAACTAACATCACACGGAACGTCGGGGCCGTACAGGCAAAAAGTTGGGCAAGGCGCGGGCAGTTTCGCGTCATATTCGGTCCGGCGGATGCCCGGGCCGGTCCGACAGCGCGCGCACGCATCGTCGACGTCCAAACAGCGGGGCAGCAGATCCATGAGCCAGCAGCCCATCATGCCGATGCCCGATCCCTCTGCGCTTGCGAGCCGACGCAGCCGGGCGCTCGCGACCGCGCTGGGCTCCGGCTGCGAGGCGCTCGTCGCGGCCGGGGACACCGAGTTCAACAAGCATGGCTATGTCCGTTACCTGACCGGTTGGCGGCTGTATGGCGGGACGGGGTTCGTCGTGCTCCGGCCGGAAGAGGAGGCTGTCTTCGTCCTCGGGCTCGGCGCACAGGCGGAGTGGGCGGCGGACGCCTGCCGGGGCATCGTGGTGCGGCCCGTCCTCGACAAGATCGCCGCGATTGCCGAGGCCATCCGCGCCGGTACTTCGGCCAGCGCGAGGATCGCCGTGGCCGGGCTGGACGCGATCCT
>CAZJCW010000055.1:0-13196 GCA_964544365.1 uncultured Alsobacter sp. | reverse complement strand
CGGGCGCGGGGACCCATCCGGCGACGCAGCGCCGTTTCGAGCGGGGCGACATCGTCAAGATGTTCATGGAGTTTCTCACGCCCCAGGGCTTCCTGATCGAACTTGGCGGCTGCTTCTCGTTCGGCGAGCCCGGCCCGGCGTGGCGCGACCGGTTCGCCCTGGCGGCCCACGTCATCGACGCCGCCATCGCCGCGACGCGACCTGGCACGGTTGCCGACGATCTCGTGCGCTTCATCGCCGACGAGATGGGCCGGTCCGGCGGCAAGGTGGTCGGCAGGCGGCTCTGGGACTTCCATGGCCAGGGCTATCACTCGCTGCAGCGTCCGTTCGGACTGCCCGGCTCCCAGGATCCGATCCGCGAGGGAATGATGATCAACATTCATCCCGGCCTGCTCACCGCCGATGGCCTCGGCGTGTCGGCGACCAACAACTATATCGTCACGCCGAACGGCGGCCGGCCGCTCGGCGGGTTCCGCCATGTCTGGCAGGTGGTGTGAGCCATGGAGCCGACGCGGGTCGATCTCATTGTCTCGGGCGGCCACGTCCTCACCATGGACGAGCACGAGCCCGAGATCCTGGACGGCGCCGTTGCCGTCGATGCCGGACGGATCATCGCGGTGGGAGACCGGCGGGACATCGCGTCGCGTTTCGTGCCGCGGCAGACCCTCGATGCGTCCGGCTGCGCGGTCCTCCCCGGCCTCGTCGATGCCTATGCCCATGCCGGCCATGGCATGATCCGCGGCCTGATGCATCCGGCCGCGGGGTGGCCGTCGGCGATGTACTGGCATGCGACGACGCCGGCGTGGTGGCGGGCGGAAGCGGACCTGTCCGCCTTGGAGCGGCTCGATGCGGGCGTCACGACCGGCCTCTCGGTGATCGGCGCGACGCCGGCGCGTCTCGACGACACCGCTTTCGCGGACGCCAACGCGGAAGCCTACGAGGCGGCGGGCCTCTCGCTCGTTCTCGGGGTCGGGCCGCCCGATCCCGTGTTCCCGCATATCGCGGAGCCGTTCACGGGGTCCCATCTCGTCGAGGGAACCTGGGTCGAGCGCCGCTTCGGCATGGGAGACGCGATGGAGAACACGCGTCGCGTCATCGAGCGCTGGCATGGCGCCGCCGGCGGACGACTGCAGGTGGCTCTCGCCTCGCCCTACCTGTTCGGTCGCCACGTCGAGCACCGCCGTTCCCCGCACCGACTGCCTGATGCGTCCGACGCAAAGGACATTCTCGCCCACGCCCAGGCCATGCGGGATCTGGCCGACGAGGCCGGGATCATCATCCAGACGCACATGTTCGCCGGCTCGGTGGACTATGCGCTCCGCCACTTCGGGGCTGCGGAGGTCATTCGGCTGCTGGGACGCGGCGATGTTCTCGTCGCCCACGCGAATGGCTTGCCGCCCGCCGAGTGCGACGTCCTGGGCGCGGCCCGGTGCGGCATCGCGACGGTGGCGTTCACGCATGAGAACCTCTGGTACGGGGTGGCCCCGATCCCGGACCTCGCGCGCGCGGGCTGCGCGGTCGCCATCACCACGGACGGCGCGGCGCCCTACGCGTCCCTCGATCTCTGGCGGGAGCCGACCCGGGCCGCGTGGAACCAGTGGACGGCACGGGGTTCCCAGATGCTCATGCCGCCCGAGACGCTGCTGCGCATGGTGACCATCGACGCCGCGCGCGCCCTGCGGCTCGACCACCGGATCGGCTCCCTCGTCCCGGGCAAGGACGCCGACATCGTCGTCGTGGACCTGTCCACCGCCCATTTCGGCCCGGTGGCCGATCTCGCGCAGAGCCTCGCCTTCTATGCGACGTCGTCCGACGTCCGCGACGTCGTCGCAAAGGGGGAGTGGCTGCTGCGCGGACGCGTCCCGCAGCGCGTCGACCGTGCACAGATCATGGCGGCCGCGCGCGCCGAGGCGGCGCAGGCCCTTGGCCGTACGGACCTCGCTCCCTACCGCCGCGGTCCGGGGCGCTGGACGGGTTCGGTCGACTGGCCCGTCGCGCCGCGCGACTGACCGTGCCGGAAAAGAAAAAGCCCCGTCCGGAGGATGGGGCCCAGTCTAGGGAGGAAACGCATCCGAGGATGCATTCCCTTCAAAGCAGGAAGCGTGCCAGACGACCGGACGAGACGCTCTTGTCAGGCCGCATGTCGTGTGAGTCGGCCCGCTGCCCGGATCGACATCGACATGCTCAAGAAATGGGCGAAAAAGACCGATCGGGAAGGCCTGTCGCGACTTCAGCGGGTCGCGGTGAACTGCTCGCGGGGCAGACGCATGATCGTGAGCGCCAGCGCCTGCGCGCAGGGAACGAGACTGTCGAGGTCGCAGTACTCCTCCGGGGTGTGGCCATGGTCGCCGACCGGCCCAATACTGCACAGTGTCGGACAGCCCTGTGCCGCGGTCAGTCCCGAATCGGCACAACCGCCGGTGAAGGTCGCCTCCACGTCGAAGCCGAGATCGCGGGCCGCGCCGTTGTAGAGCGAGAACAGCGCGCGGCTCTCCGGTGTCTCCTCCAGCGGCAGGAACTCGCCCTTGATCGTCAGCGTGGCCGAGGCGCCGGGGACCGAGCACGTCTCGACGATCCGGCGGATGGCGTCGATGGCCGGTTGGCGCTGCCCGGCGGTGACGTAGCGCAGGTCGATCTCGCCGCTCGCCCAGGGCGCTATGGTGTTGACGGTCTGGCCGCCCTTGATGGTGCCGACGTTCACGGTGACGCCGGCCGGAAGGTCGGTGAGCCTGTGCAGCGCCTGGACTTTGCGGGCGATCTCCTCGATGGCGGAGACGCCGCGCTCGTAGAAGGCTCCGGAATGGGCGGCCTTGCCCGTCACGGCCATCTCCATGAACACTCCGCCCTTGCGGCCGCTGGTGATCTTGTGGGGCGCCTGGCTCGGTTCGGAGTTGAACACGACCCGCGCGCCGCGCGCTTCCGCCTCGATCACCGGGCGCGACGAGGGGGAGGCAATCTCCTCGTCGCTCGTCACCAGCATGGCGAGCGGTGCGGGATGGCCGCCGAGCTTCGCGAAGGCCGCGAGGACAAAGGCGTTCATCACGAGGCCTGCCTTCATGTCGGCGACGCCGGGTCCATAGCCGCGCGATCCCTCGATCCGGAAGGGGCGGCGCTGCGGTTCCCCCTTCGGGAAGACCGTGTCGCGGTGGCCCAGCAGCACGATCGGCCGCGGGTCGTTGGCGCTCGGATGCGGCAACTCTGCGCGGATCGCTTCGCCGAACGTGTCGTGCGGGACCGTCGTCGGCTCAAGGCCGAGCGACCGAAAGAAGTCCTTGAAGACCTCGCCGCAGGCATCGACGCCAGCCTTGTCGTAGGTCCCAGAGTCGGCGTTCACCAGACGTTCGAGCAGTTCGATCATCTCCGGCTTCCGGTCGGCGAGCCAGGCGGCGACGGCGGCTTCGGTGACGGCGGACATGGCGGGAACCTCTGGTGCTGGACTGCCGAAAGAGGCAGCGGACTGGCGCGAGTTTGGACCTTGCGTCCCGATTGGATCAAGGCCTAACATCCCGGATATCGCAACCTCAGTTCCATTATTCGGAACCTTGAATGAGCATCCTCGATGCCGCCGCGGACGTGCTCCGATGCTTCGGCCCTGACCGGCTCGAGCTGACGGTGACCGACGTGGTGGCCCTGCGCGGCGCGCCGAAGAGCTCCACCTCGCGGCTGCTGCGCGCCATGCGGGATGCCGGCCTGCTCGAGACGGTGGGCGACAGCAAGCGATACCGGCCGGGCATCCTGCTGTTCGAACTCGGGCAGTCGTACAGGGCCGGCTCGACCCTCGTGGCGAGGGCGCATGACGTCGTCTCCGGCATCGTCGATCGCGTCGGACATACCGGCTACGTGTCGGTGCGCGACGGGCTCGACGTGATGGGCCTGACTTATGTGGCCGGGCGAAACGTGCTGCGCGTCGGCACGCCGGTGGGCCGGCGGCTGCCACTCACCGCGAGCGCCACCGGGCGGACCCTCCTGGCCCGGCTGGAGGAACACGAGGTGCGCGCGCTGTTTCCCGGCGCGTTGCCGCAACCCTCGCCACGCGCGCCGAGCACGCTGGACGAACTCGTGGCGCGGCTCGACGAGGTGCGCCGGACGGGCTTCGCCGAATCCGACGGCGAAGCCAATCCCGGCGTGGGCGCGCTCGCCTCGGCGGTGGGAGACCCCGTGACGGGCGAGGCCGTCAGCCTCTGCATCACCTATCCGCAATCGACCGTGACCGCAGTCGAGCGGCGGCAGATCATCGACGGGCTCCTCGAGGGCGCCCGCGGCATCGCGACGATCATGGGCGACGCGCGATGCGCGGCTCTCCAGGCGGCGTCGCGGTCAAGGACGCAACAGGACGCATGACATGACCGACCCGACCCGCTGGCGCATCGGCTTCGACATCGGCGGAACCTTCACCGACTTCATCCTCTACGACGACGTCGAGGGGAGGGTGACCCTGCACAAGCGCCTGACCACGCCGCACGACCCGTCGGAGGCGGCGCTGATCGGACTGGAGGAAATCGTCGCGATGGCCGGCATCGGTCTCGCAGACGTCGGCGACATCGTGCACGGCACGACGCTGGTCACCAACACCGTCATCGAGCGCAACGGCGCCCGCCTCGGCCTCATCACGACGGAAGGCTTCCGCGACATCCTCGAGATGGGGACGGAGCAGCGCTACGACATCTACGACCTCTTCCTGCAGTTTCCCGAGCCGATGGTTCCCCGGTCGCGCCGGCTCGGCGTGCCCGAGCGCATCGACCGGGACGGCGCCGTCGTCGTGCCGCTGGACACCGACGCCGTCCGCGCGGCGCTGCGGGCGCTGGTGGCGGACGGCGTGCAGGCCGTGGCGGTGTGCCTCCTGCATGCCTACCGAAACCCGGTCCACGAGAAGGCGATCGGTGAACTCATCCGCGCCGAGTATCCGGATCTCTTCGTGTCGCTCTCGCACGAGGTCGTCGCCGAGCTGTGGGAGTACCAGCGCTGCGTCACGACCTGCGCGAACGCCTATGTCCAGCCGCTGATGGACCGGTATGTGGCCCGGCTGGAGAGCGAACTGGCGGCACGGGGTTTCGCCGGCGCGCTTCGGCTGATGCATTCGGCGGGCGGCCTCGTGGCACCGGCGGCGGCGCGGGCCTTCCCGATCCGGCTGCTCGAGTCCGGTCCGGCCGGCGGCGGCCTCGCGACGGCGCTGTTCGGCGACCTGGCCGGCCAGAAGGACGTCATCTCCTTCGACATGGGCGGCACGACCGCCAAGGCCTGCATGATCGAGGACGGACGCGCCGAGATCGCGCCGATGATGGAAGCGGGCCGCGTCCATCGCTTCAAGAAGGGGTCGGGCCTGCCGATCAAGGCGCCGGTGATCGACATGATCGAGATCGGTGCGGGCGGCGGGTCGATCGCCGCCATCGACGAGGTCGGCCTGCTCAAGGTGGGGCCTCATTCGGCAGGCTCGGATCCCGGACCCGCCTGCTACGGGCTCGGCGGAACGCGGCCGACGGTCACGGACGCCAACCTCGTTCTGGGGTACTACGACCCGGACTTCTTCCTCGGCGGCCGCATGAAACTCGACCTCGACGCCGCGCGCGGTGCGGTCGCGACGGTCGCGGAGCCGCTGGGACTCTCCGTCGAGGAGGCCGCATCCGGCATCCACAAGGTCGTCATCGAGGGCATGGCCGCGGCGGCGCGCGTTCATCTCGTCGAGAAGGGCAAGGATCCGCGCAGCTATGCCATGGTCGGCTTCGGCGGCGCCGGGCCCGCGCATGCAGCCGAGGTCGCGCGCGCTCTCGGCGTGCGCGAGCTGATCGTGCCGCCCGCGTCGGGAGCCGCCTCGGCGCTGGGATTCCTCGCTGCGCCGCTGTCCTTCGAACTGGTCCAGTCGCGTCCGGTTGAGTTTTCAGCCGGGTTCGATGCCGCCGGCGTGAACGCCGTGCTGGCCGATCTCGAGAGCCGGGGGCGCCGTCCGCTGATCGACGCTGGCATTGCCGATGCCGACATCGTGGTGGAGCGAACGGCGGACATGCGGCTCGTCGGGCAGATGCACGACATCTCCGTTCCGTTGCCGGCCGGAGCGTTGGCGGCGAACGATCTCGGCGCCATCCGCAGCGCCTTCGACCGGGTCTATTCCGCCCGCTATACCACTCCGCCGACAGGGTCGCGCATCGAGGCGATCAATTTCCGCGTGCGCTGCGTCGGACCGACACCGCGCCTGTCCCTCAAGGGGGCGACCGGGGGAGGGGACCTCGCCACAAAGGTCAAGGGCACGCGGCGCGCGTGGTTCGACGGCGCCTACCACGACACGCCCGTCTACGACCGCTACGCCCTCGTCGAGGGCGACCGCTTCCCCGGCCCCGCCATCATCGAGGAGCGCGAGGCGACCACGGTCGTGCTGCCGGGCGACACCGTTTCGATCGACGCAAGCCTGAACATCCGCGTCGACATCGGCGTCGCCGCGCCGGTATCGGCGCTCGTCACTCCGACGATGCCGCTGGCGGATGCGGTGCGCCTGATCGAGGCCGATCCGATCGCGCTGGAGATCATGTGGAGCCGCCTCGTCACCGTCGTCGAGGAAATGTGGCTCACCGTGTGCCGCACGGCCTTTTCGCTCGTGATCTCCGAGGCGCAGGACTTCGCCTGCGAATTGCTGGACCCCGAGGGCGAGACGCTGGCGCACTCGCCGCGCGCGATGCCGGTGTTCAACCTGACGCTGCCCCGCGCGGTGAAGGCGCTGCTCGAACGCTACCCCGCCGAGACGCTGAAGCCGGGCGACGTTCTCGTCACCAACGATCCCTGGCTGTGCGCCGGCCATCTCTTCGATATCGCCGTGGTGACGCCATGCTTCCGCGACGGCCGCCTCGTCGGCCTCCTCGGCACCGTCGGCCACGTCTCCGACATCGGCGGCACCAAGGATTCGCTCAGGGCGCGAGAGATCTACGAGGAAGGCTTCCAGATCCCGCCGATGAAGCTCTACGAGGCGGGTCAGCCCAACGAGAGCCTCCTGCGCCTGCTCAACGAGAACGTGCGCAACGGCGAGCAGGTGCTGGGCGACCTGCACTCCTTCGTCGCCGCCAACGCGCTCGGCGCCGAGCGGCTGCTCGCCTTCATGGCGGACTACGGCATGCACGACCTGCGCGCGCTGGCGGCGGTCGTGCAGGGCCGGTCGGAGCGCGCGATGCGCGACGCCATCGCGGCGATCCCCGACGGCGTCTACGAGTCCGAGATCTGGAACAACCCGCTCGGGACGCCATTGCGCTATCCGGTCAAGCTGACCGTCAGGGGCGAGGAGATCGAGGTCGATTTCGCCGGGGCGCCGCCGCAGCTGCCGCAGGGAGGGCTCAACTCCACCCTGAACTATACCGCCGCCCACGCCACGTACCCGTTGAAATGCATGCTGACGCCCAACGTCCGCGGCAATGCGGGCTGCTACCGTCCGTTCTCGGTGTCGGCGCCGGAGGGCTCGATCCTCAATCCGCGCCGCCCGGCCTCCGTCAACATCCGGACCCGGACCGGGTGGTACATCGCCCCCAACATCTTCCGCGCGCTGGCCGACGCCGCGCCGGCGCAGGTTCAGGCCTTCACCGGCCTTCCCGTCGCGGCCAACATCTACGGCCAGACTGCCGACGGTCGCATCTATTCCGACCTCTTGTTCATGGGAGGCGGGCAGGGCGGCTCTGCGCGGGGAGACGGCAAGTCCGGCCTGCTGTGGCCGACGTCCGCGGCGAACACCTCGATCGAACTGTTCGAGACCCGGGTCCCCGTGCTGGTGCTCGAGAAGACGTACCTGCCGGACAGCGGAGGCCCGGGCCGTCACCGCGGCGGCCTCGGCCAGCGCGTCCGGTTGCGCAAGCTCGCCGACGACGGCCTGGCGACGCTCGTCGCGGTCTACCCGGAGGGCGTGAACAACATTCCGGCCGGACTGTTCGGCGGCCACGCCGGCGGCGCGGCGCGTGGCGCGATCCTCGATGCCGAAGGCAGCCTCGTGCACGATTGCGGCACGGGCGAACTCGTGTCCGTCGACCGCGTCGACCGGATCGTCGAGGTCGTGCTGGCTGGCGGCGCGGGCTACGGGGATCCGCGCGAGCGCAACCGGAAGGACGTCGAGGACGATATCGCCAACGATCGCGTGACAGCCGCGGGAGCGCGGCGCGACTATGGCATGGAACCTGCCAGCCTGCGGGCTGCGGAGTAGGCAAGGCCGCCCGCGCCGGCGGCGCGGCGGGGTGTTGAACGAACCCGTGGAGGGATGGGACATGGATAGAAGACACGTTCTCCGGCTCGCAGCAGCGACCGCCATCGTCGGCGGCGCGCTGGCGGGCACGATGGCGGCAAGCCCGGCGCAGGCGCAGGCGAGGAAGATCCTCGTCGTCGCCAGCAACCAGGACGTGCCGAACTTCGACCCGCACGTCGCGACCGGCTACTCGGCCTCCGCGTTCATGCGCAACCTCTACGACTCCCTGGTGCGGGTCGAGGGCAACCCGGTCAAGGTCGTGCCGCATCTCGCCCAGTCGTGGACGGTCTCGCCGGACGGCATGGAGTACACCTTCAAGCTCGACCCTGCCGCGAAGTTCTCGGACGGCTCGCCGGTCACGGCGGACGCCGTCGTCTATTCGTTCCAGCGGCTGACCCGCCTGTCCAAGGGCAACTCCTGGATGGTCGCCGGCATCGTCGACCAGAACAGCGTCAGCGCGGTCGACCCGCAGACGGTGAAGATCAAGCTGGTCAAGCCCTTCGTGGCCTTCGTGCATGTGCTGCCGTGGCTGTGGGTCGTGAACCCCAAGGAGGTCGAGGCCAACAAGGGCGCCGACGACGGCCAGACCTGGCTGCGCAGCAACGTGGCAGGATCCGGCGCATTCAGGATCAAGCGGGCCGAGCCGGGCAATCTCTACGAGTTCGAGAAGGTCGCCAGCCCCTGGAAGCAGGGCAGCGGGAATCTCACGGGCGCCATCTGGCGCATCATCCGCGAGACGTCGAACCAGCGCCTGGCGCTGCAGCGCGGCGAGGCCCACATCGCCGTCGACCTCACCGCCGAGGACATGGACGCCCTCAAGGACAAGCCGGGCGTGGTGAGCATCATCGAGCCCGAGTTCCGGACCTTCTCGATCAAGATGAACACGCAGCACGGGCCGCTCGCCGACGTGAACCTGCGCAAGGCAATCTCCTACGCCTTCAACTACAAGGCGATGGAGGAGTCGTCGGGCTACCAGCAGCTCATGGTCGGCCCGCTGCCGCACGGCATCTTCGGCCACGATCCGAAGCTCGCCGTACCGACCACCGACCTCGACAAGGCGAAGGAGTTCCTCGCCAAGTCGAAGACGCCGAACGGCGGCATCAAGCTGACCGCGGTGCACGTCTCCGGGCTGGAACAGCAGCGCCGGTTCATGCTCGTGCTGCTGGACAGCCTGAAGAAGCTGAACATCGAGCTCGACATCAAGCCGATGGTGTGGCCGGACATGGTCGCGTCGACGGCATCGCCGGACAAGATGGCGGACTTCTTCCCCGTCTACCAGACCGCGAACTATGGCGATCCCGACAACATCGCCTTCGCGGCCTACCACTCCTCGCGCAACGGCAACTGGCAGAACCCGGTCTACAAGAGCGCGGCGGTCGACGAACTGATCATGCGCGGCCGCGCCGAGACGGACGAGGGCAAGCGCAAGCAGATCTACCTCGACTTCCAGAAGCAGGTGGTCGATGACGCGCCGGACATTTTCGGCGTTCTCGAGAAGCGCAAGCTGGCGCTGCGCTCCGACGTGCAGGGGCTCGTCTTCACGCCGGTGGCATCCAACGCCATCGAGTTCTTCCCCCTGTCGCTGAAGTGAGATCGCGGACCGTCGCCGCCTCCGGGCCGGCGGCGGTCCCGTTTCCCCGGCCGCCATGCTCCGCTATACGCTCCGCCGCCTGATCCTCCTGGTGCCCGTTCTCGTCGGGCTCTCCCTGCTCGTCTTCACGATCTCGAACGTCCTGCCGGGCGATCCCGTGAAGCTGGCGGCGGGACCGCAGGCGACGCAGGCGGAAATCGACTCGCTGGCGCGCGAACTGGGCATGGACCAGCCCCTGCCTGTCCGCTACTGGACCTATGTCACCGGGCTCGTGCAGGGCGACTGGGGCCAGTCCGTGCTCACCCGCCGCCCGGTGTGGGACGACCTCAAGATCTACCTTCCGGCGACGCTGGAACTCGTGATCGCCGCGCTCGCTCTGGCGGTCGTCGTCGGCATTCCCGCGGGGCTGATGTCGGCCGTCTACGCCAATCGCTGGCCGGACTACCTGTCCCGCGTGCTGTCGCTGGGCGCGATCTCGATGCCGCGCTTCTTCCTCGGGCTCATCCTGCAACTCGCCTTTGCCATGTGGCTGGGCTGGCTTCCGCTGGGCGGACGCTACCCCATCATCGAGGAACCGCCCCCGACGGTGACGGGCTTTCTCACCATCGACGCGCTGGTCTCGGGCAACGGCACAGCCTTTCTGATCGCGTTGCAGCATCTGCTGCTGCCAGCGTTCGCGATGAGCCTGTCGCCGCTGGCGACGATCACGCGGATGATGCGCGCGACCACGCTCGAGGTGCTACAGCAGGACTACGTGCTGACGGAGCGTGCACTGGGCCTCTCGCAGCGGCTCATCGTGTTCAAGTACGTCCTGAAGAACGCCATGTCGGCGAGCCTGACGGTGATCGGCCTGTATGTCGGCTGGCTGCTGGGCGGTACGGTGCTGGTCGAGACCGTCTTCGACTGGCCCGGCGTCGGGCTCTACGCGACCAAGGCCATCGTCACGCAGGACTTCATGCCGGTGATGGGCGTGACGCTGGCCATCGGCACGATCTTCATCCTGGCGAACCTCGTGGTCGACCTGCTCTACGGGCTGCTCAACCCCAAGGTCCGCTACGCATGAGCGCGCTCGCCGACCGGGGCCCCGCCACCAAGCTCGGTTCGCGCTGGACGAACTGGCGCCGCGGCCTCTATCGCTTCCGGCAAAGCTGGCTGTCGGTCATCGGGCTGGCCATCGTCGTTCTGCTGCTCGTGGCGGCCGTCGCCGGGCCATGGATCGTGCCGTATCCGGAGCATGTCACCGGTGGCATCAACACCGGTTCGCGGTTCAAGCCCCCCTCCTGGGCGTTCCCGTTCGGAACGAACGAACTGGGGCAGGACGTGTTCTCGCTCGTGGTGGCGGGAACGCGCGTGTCCCTCCTGGCGGGCCTTGCCGTCGTCGTCGTGGCGGCCCTGATCGGCACCGCCATCGGCGCCATCGCAGGCTATCGCGGCGGCTGGATCGACGATGCGCTGATGCGGTTCACCGACCTCATGCTGACCTTGCCCTCGCTGATCCTCGCGATGGCCATCGCGGCCGCGCTGGGGCCAGGCATTCCCAACATGGTCTTCGCCATTTCCATGTCGTGGTGGCCGGGCTTCGCGCGGCTCGTGCGCGGCGAGGTGATGGCCAGGAAGGAGGAGGTCTACGTCCAGGCCGCCCGCGCCATCGGTGCGGGGACGACGCGCATCATCGTGCGCCACATCCTTCCCAACATCGTCTCTCCGGTCATCGTGAAGATGTCGCTGGACATGGGCTTTGCGATCCTGACCGTCGCCTCGCTCGGCTTCGTCGGGATCGGCGTCAAGCCGCCGACGCCGGAGTGGGGCTCTCTGCTCTCGCTCGCGCGCGGCTACCTGCCGGACTACTGGTGGACGGCGATCTTTCCCGGCTGCGCCATCTTCCTTGCCGTGTTCGGCTTCAATCTGCTCGGCGACGGACTGCGCGACGTGATGGATCCGCGGGCGCGACGCTGACATGGCACTGCTCGAGATCGACGATCTGCATCTGGCCATGCGCTCCTTCGAGGGCGAAGCCCATGTGCTCGCGGGCGTGAACCTGGCGATCGAGCGCGGCGAGATCTGGGGCCTCGTCGGCGAGACCGGCTGCGGCAAGTCGCTCACCGGCCTCTCCGTGTCGCGGCTCGTGTCGTCGCCGCCCGGGCGCTACCTCAGGGGCGCCATCCGGTTCGACGGGCAGGACGTGCTGTCTTTCGACGAAGCCGCCATGCGTCGCCTGCGCGGACGGCGGATCGGCATGATCTTCCAGGATCCGACGACCAACCTGAACCCGGCCTTCCGGATCGTCGACCAGATGGTGGACGTGGCGCTGCACGCGGCGTCGACGGATCCGTCCGTGCTGGGGCTTCCTGCCGGTGCGGGCCGGCGCGAGAGGGCGGCCGCCGCGCGCCGGCATGCGCAGGCGATGCTGGAGCGCGTCGGCATCCACGACGCCGACCAGCGCCTCGACGACTACCCGCACCAGTTCTCCGGCGGCATGCGCCAGCGCGTCATGATCGCCATGGCGCTCATCGGGCGGCCGGACCTGCTCATCGCCGACGAACCCACGACGGCGCTCGACGTCTCCGTCCAGGCCCAGATCCTGCGCCTGCTCTACGGCCTCGTGCAGGAAGACGGCCTGACCGTCCTGATGATCACCCACAACCTGGGAGTGGTGGCGCAACTCTGCAGCCACGTCGCCGTGATGTATGCCGGCACCGTCGTCGAAGCGGGACCCGTGCGCGACGTGTTCAAGGCGCCGGGCCACCCCTACACGCGGGCGCTGCTCGCGGCCGTTCCATCCGCGGCGACCCCACGCGGCGCGTTGCGCGGCCTGCCGGGCGTCGTGCCCAACCTCCTGCATCCTCCCGCGGGCTGTCGGTTCGCGTCGCGTTGCCCCGTCGCTCTTCCGGCCTGCGCCGCGGCGCCGCCCCCCGCCGTCGCGGTCGGGGGAGGGCGAAGGGTCGCCTGCCTGCTCGCCCGGCCGGCGGAGGTCTGACGTGCTGGAGATCCGGGGCCTCTCGAAGCATTATCCCGGCCGGCGCGGGTCGAAAGGCGTCGATGCCCTGAAGGACGTGTCCCTGTCCATCGCGCGCCGCGAAAGTTTCGGGCTCGTCGGTGAATCGGGCTCCGGCAAGACGACCCTGACGCGCTGCGTCCTCGGCCTCGAACCGCCGACGGCCGGCAGCATCGTCTTCGACGGGGTCGATCTGGCTTCGCTCTCGCCGGCGGCGATGCGGGCGATGCGCGCGCGCATCCAGATCGTGTTCCAGGATCCCTATGCCTCCCTCAACCCGCGCATGACGGCGCACGACATCGTCGCCGAGCCGATGATCGTGCACCGCGACACGCTGCGGCTCGACCGGCGCCAGCGCAGCGACAGGGTGGTGGAACTGCTGGATCTCGTGGGCCTCGGCGAGC
>CAZJCW010000054.1:0-19785 GCA_964544365.1 uncultured Alsobacter sp. | reverse complement strand
GCCGCCTCGTCGATGAGCCGGCCGGTGCGGAACCGGTCGAGCGTGAAGGGGGCGTTGATGGGATGGGGCTCGCCCCGAGCGACGGTATGGGCGAAGACATGGCCGGACCCGGGAGTGGCCTTGAATCCACCCGTGCCCCAGCCGCAGTTGACGAAGAGCCCGGGCACGGGCGTCTTGCCGATGATGGGAGAGCGATCCGGCGTGACGTCGACGATCCCGCCCCAGTTCCGGAGCATGCGCAGGCGCCGGACCGTCGGGAACAATTCACAGATGGCGTCGAGCGTGTGCGAGGAGATGTGCAGCCCGCCCGTCTGCGAGTAGGACGTATAGGCATCCGTGCCCGCGCCGATCACCAGTTCGCCCTTGTCCGATTGCGACATGTAGGCGTGGATCGTGTTCGACATGACCACGCAGGGCATGATCGGCTTCACCGGCTCCGAGACCAGCGCCTGCAGCGGGTAGCTTTCGAGCGGCATGCGGACACCCGCCATGGCCATGACCACGCTGGTATGGCCGGCCGCGACCACGCCCACGCGCTTCGTGCGGATCGCGCCGCGGGTCGTCTCCAGGGCCTCCACCGCGCCGTCCACGCCGCGGCGGATCGCCGTGACCTCGCAATTCTGGATGATGTCGACCCCGAGCGCACTCGCCCCTCGCGCATAGCCCCACGCGACGGCGTCGTGACGCGCCACGCCGCCACGCCGCTGCAGCGCCGCTCCGACGATCGGGTAGCGGATGCCGGGGTCGATGTTGAGGATCGGGCAGAACTCCTTCGCCTGCTGCGGGGTCAGCCACTCATTGTCGATGCCCTGCAGGCGGTTGGCATGGACGTGCCGCTTGAAGACCTGCACATCATGAACGTTGTGCGCGAGCATCATGACGCCGCGTGGGGAGTACATGACGTTGTAGTTCAACTCCTGGGACAGGGTTTCCCAGAGTTGCACCGCGTGCTCGTACAGCGCCTGGCTCTCTTCCCAGAGGTAGTTGGAACGAATTATGGTGGTGTTGCGCCCGGTGTTGCCACCGCCGAGCCAGCCCTTCTCGAGGACCGCGATGTTCCGCATTCCATGCTCACGGGCCATGTAGTAGGCCGTGGCCAGTCCGTGCCCGCCGCCGCCGACGATGACCGCATCATAGGACGCCCTGGGTTCGGGCGAGCGCCATTGCTCAGGCCAGCCGGTATTTCCGCCAAAGGCCTGCCGGATCAGGTTCAAGGCATTGAAGCGCATGGATCGTCACCTCATCGAGGCGGTGTGGTCGGGGTGCGGAGATTGCACGCCGAGGGTGGCGGCTTCTAGGCGTTTTGCGACATCGAGCGCGTCAATTTCGGACATGGCGCCTTCAATGGCCGGCGGCTGCGCGACGCATGGCGGCAAGGCCGCCGCCGAGAACGAGCGCGCTGGGAAGCGGGTGGCCAACGATCCGGCGGGCCAGCCGGGCGGCCTCGATCAGGCCGTCGAGATCGATCCCGGTGTCGATCCCCATTTCCTCGCACAGGAAGACCAGTTCCTCGGTCGCTATGTTGCCCGGCGCGCCCGGTTGCGCGGCGAACGGACATCCGCCCAGCCCGCCCACCGACGCGTCGAAGGAGGAGACTCCCATCGTGAGCGCCACATGGGCGCACGCGACGGCCATGCCGCGCGTGTCGTGCAGGTGGAGCGTCAGCGGCAGGTCGGGCCACCGGTCGCGGACGGCACCGACCAGCGCCGCCGTTCGGCCCGGCGTTTCCCAGCCCATCGAATCGGCGAGCGACAGGCGGGATATGGACGCGCCCGTATCGCCGGCGACGGCAAGGCCGTCGGCGATCGTCTCCATGACCTGTCCGACCGGCACGTCGCCGGAAAAGTTGCAGCCGAAGGCCGCCATGATGCTCAGCCGGTTGACGGGGACGCCGGCATCGCGATGGACCGCGACGTGCTCGCGCATGGCAGCCAGCTGTCCCGCACGGTCACGGTTGAGATTGCGCCGGGAGAACGCCTCCGACGCGCTCAGCGTGATCGAGCCGACGATGGCGAGGCGGTCGCGGAAGGCCAGGGCCCGGTGCAGGCCCTGCGGGTTGAAGTATAGGGCCTGGTAGGCGACGCCGGGGGCTGGGGCAAAGCCGGCCACCACCGCGTCGGCATCGGCCCAACCAGGGACCTTCTTCGGATTGACGAAGGACGCCACCTGGATCCGCTTCAGACCGGTCGCGGAAAGCGCGTCGATCAGCGCTATCTTGTCGGCCGTGGAGATCGGCCCCGGTTCGATCTGAAAGGCCTCGCGCGGGCCCTCCTCCAGGATATCGACATGTCTCGGCATGTCGGCCATGTTCGCCAACTCCCTCCGGCAGGCGCGCACCGGGCGCGCTGGCTCCTTTATGGCCGAATGCTCCGGAAGGGGAAACAGGGAGCGCCCCAACGGGCCGGGGAGGTATCGCATGGACGCGAGGTTGCCGCTGGACGGCGTCAAGGTCGTCGAGTTCTCCCACATGGTGATGGGACCGAGCTGCGGCCTCGTGCTCGGCGACCTCGGGGCCGACGTGATCAAGGTCGAACCGATCGAGGGCGACAACACGCGCCGCCTGACCGGATCCGGCGCCGGCTTCTTCCCGGCCTTCAACCGCAACAAGCGCAGCCTCGCCGTCGACCTGAAGTCCGACGAGGGCCTGGCCCTGGCGAAGCGCCTTGCGGCAAGCGCCGACGTCGTGACCGAAAACTTCCGTCCCGGAGCCCTCGACCGCATGGGACTGGGCTACGAGGCACTCGCCTCGTCGCATCCGGGCCTTGTCTACTGTTCGTTGAAAGGCTTCCTGGCAGGGCCCTACGAGACGCGCACGGCCCTGGACGAGGTCGTGCAGATGATGGGTGGCCTCGCCTACATGACAGGGCCTCCCGGCCGGCCGTTGCGGGCCGGCTCGTCGGTCAACGACATCATGGGCGGCATGTTCGCCGCCATCGGCATCATGGCGGCCCTGATGGAGCGGGCGCATACCGGGCGCGGGCAGTTGGTGAAGAGCGCGCTCTTCGAAAACAACCTCTACCTGGTCGCGCAGCACATGATGCAATACGCCGTGACAGGCACGCCGGCCGCGCCGATGCCGAACCGGCTGGCAGCCTGGGCAGTCTACGACGTGTTCGAGACGGGCGACGGCGGGCAGATCTTCATCGGCATTGTCAGCGACACGCAGTGGCGGGCGTTCTGCGAACGCTTCGCCCTGCCGGACCTCGCGGCCGACCCGGCATTGGCCACCAACCCGCAGCGTGTGAAGGCCCGCGACAGCTTCATGCCACGCCTGCGCGCCCTCTTCGCATCGATGCCGCGGGCGGTGCTGGTGGAGGCCGTGGAGGCCATCGGCCTGCCCTTCGCGCCGATCATGCGGCCAGAGGACCTGTTCGACGATCCCCACCTGCAGCATCCAGGCGCCATGGTGCCGGTCACGCTCCCGGACGGCCGCGAGAGCCGCGTGCCGGCGCTGCCATTGGAAATGGATGGCCGGCGCTTCGGACGACGGCTCGACATTCCCCGTCCCGGCGAGCAGAGCGCCGCCATAGCCGCCGAACTGGGTTACTCCCCGGATGAGATCGCACGCCTGGCGGGGGCCGGCATCATCCGCATCGACGAAGGATGACGGCGTCGCTGCAGCGGCTATTCTGGACCGCGTGCCCCTTTGCTCCCGCCTGAGGACATCCAGCCCATGACCTGGTCCATCGTCGCCCGCGATCCCGCGACCGGCGCCTTCGCCGTCGCCGTCTCGACCTGCGCCTTCGCCGTGGGGGCCCGCGTGCCCTATGGCTGCGGCGGCATCGGCGCGATCGCGACGCAGTCTTTCGTGAACCCGTTCTTCGGTGTCGACGGCCTGCGCCTTCTGCAGGAGGGACGCACGCCGCAGGAGGCCATGGATTGTCTCGTGGCCGCCGATCCCGGCGCGCCTTTGCGCCAGGCGCACATGATCGACCGCGACGGCCGCGTGGCCGTCTACACCGGCAAGGACTGCGTCGACTGGTGCGGATCCGTGAAGGCGGAGAATGTTTCTGTCGCCGGGAACATGCTGGCCGGACCGCAGGTCGTCGAGAAGACGCTGGAAGCCTACCTCGCCGGCGGTGACCGGGACTTCGACGACCGGCTGATCACCGCGCTGGAAGCGGGCGAGGCAGCCGGCGGGGACAAGCGCGGCAAGCAGTCGGCCGCCGTTCGTGTCTGGGGGAGCGAGGTGTTTCCGGCGATCGACATCAGGGTCGACGACGCGGCCGAACCCCTGGTCGAGTTGCGGCGGCTGTGGCGCATCGCGCACCAGCGCTACGTGCCGTTCCAGGCCGCCGGCCCCTCGCGGATGCTCCCGGGAGGCGTACTCGACCGGCCGACCCTGGACAGGCAATGCGCAGAGTATGCCGAGCGGTGGAACGCCCGCCATCCGGCCTGAGGCAGGTCAGGACGCTTCCGCGCGGAACATCGAGATCCGGGGCGGCAGGTCCTCGACGACCGGTTCGAAGACGCCGGACGACGGATCGCGCACGAGCAGCCGTCCCGTCGAGATGCCGAAATAGGCCCCGTGGATCTGCATCTTGCCGCGCTCGACGAGAATGCGGACGCATGGGAACGTCATCAGGTTGCGCAGGCTGAGTTCCACCGATGCGAATTCCAGCTTGCGCAGGTAGTCACGTTCGAGGTCGGCGGGCTTCGGCCCCAGGCTTTGCGCCGCCGGCTCGATCTGCGACATCCACCTGCCGATGAAATCGCCGGGCGACAACGGCTCGCTGTCGTCGGCGAAGGCCCTGATACCCCCGCAGCGGGCATGTCCGAGGACGACGATGTGCTTCACGCGCAGCGCCTGCACGCCGAATTCGAGCGCGGCGCTGGTGCCGTGCTGGCTGTCGCGGTCCGGCTCGTAGCGTGGAACAATGTTCGCGACGTTGCGGACGACCAGCAGTTCGCCTGGAGCCGCGTCGAAGATCACTTCCGGCGACACGCGACTGTCGACGCATCCGATCACCATGATCTCCGGCTTCTGACCGGTGTCGGCGAGCGTCTCGTAGCGCGACTGCTCGCTCTGGAAGCGGCCGCCGAGGAAAGCCTTGTAGCCGTCGGAGAGCCGCGTCGGGAACATGGGGGGACTCCGCTTGCCGGGTGTGTCGGGCTCACCCGATAGCAGCCTGCGCCCGGAAGTCCAATTCGCCAAGAGTTTGGGGCCGAGGCCTGCCGCCAGGGCAGTACGAACAAGGACCATGCAGCGCTTCATCGGAAACACTGCATGGTCCTTGTTCATTCATGGACGCGTGCTGCTTCCGAAAAGCCGGGTTCAACCCGATCCCGGATGGCTCTAGGCGCGACGCGACGCGATGGCGGCTCCCTCGACCAGCGACGCCAGCTTGGCCCACGCGATGTGGGGATCGACCGCACCGAAGCCGGCGAAGGTCGAGAACCCGCAGTCGGTTCCAGCGATCACCCGGTCCGCTCCCACCGCCCCGGTGAAGGCCGCAATGCGCTGGGCGACAAGTTCGGGGTGCTCGACGAAGTTGGTCGTCGAATCGAGGCAGCCCGGGATCAGCACGAGGTCATCCGGCACCTTCGTTTCACGCCAAACGGTCCATTCGTGGGCGTGACGCGGGTTTGAGGCCTCGAACAGCAGCGCGCCGGGCTTGGCCTTCAGCACCTCTGGCAGAACTGCGCGCAGCGAAATGTCCCGGGTGTGCGGGCCTTCGTAGTTGCCCCAGCAGACATGCATCCGCACGCGATCGCGCGGGACGTTGCGCAGGGCATGGTTGAGAACGTCGACATGCAACGCGGCGCGGCGCAGGAAGGCCGCCTCGTCGAGCGTTCGGTACATCATGTGCCGGCCCAGGCCGAGGTCGGGCGCGTCGATCTGCAGGATCAGGCCCGCGGCGACGATGGCCTCGTACTCGGCGCGCATGCCTTCCGCGATCTCGACCAGATAGTCGTCCAGCGAGGCGTGATGGTCGGACGGCTGGAACAGGGCGATGACGCCGGGGCTCGCGGCGTTCATGAATCCCTCCGCGTATCCCGCCGCATCGAGCGCAGCGCGCATCGCCGCGATGTCCTTGGCAAGCGGCTCCATCGATTTGACCGCAATGGGGCCGACGCATCGCGGGCGGCGATACTGCGGCGTCCCGCCGGCCTTCGCCAGGCGAAGCTTGAAGTCGGGATAGTCGTCGAGATCGGCCGGCGGCTCGCGCGGGCTGTCGCCGTCGAAGCCGGTGAGCCTGTCCTTGATGTAGGTGGCGTAGGAGATCTTCGACGTCTCGCCGTCCGAGGGAATATCGATGCCGGCCTCGCGCTGGCGCGCGATGGTGGCCATTGTCGCCTCGGCCATCACCGCATCGTAGGCGGCCTCGTCGAACGGCAAGCCCTTCTCGCGGCCAAACAGGAGATCGGCCACGAGGGCGGAGCGCGGCAGGGAGCCGACATGGGTGGTCCGGATCGCGGGCATGTCACGCTGCCTTTCCGGCAACGAACTCCACTGCGCCGGCCTCGTCGCCGCCGCGAACGACGTAGGCAACACAGCCGTCCGACGACGTCGCCCGGAAGGCCCGCGGCATGCCCTTCGGCGTGGTGAACGTGTCGCCTGCACCCATCACGACTTCGCCCTGCGGCGTCGAGACGGCCAGCGTGCCCTTGTGCACGAAGATCACCTCCTCCTCGTGGCGGACATGAAGGGGCACGGTGGCGCCCGACTGCATTTTCAGGCAACGCAGATTGAACCCGTGCGGCCACCAGCCGACGATCGGGCCTGGCTGGAAGCCGTCGCGGGTCGGCCTTGGCACGATCACGGGGCATTCCTCCACACCGGGGCCCGCCAGAGGCGATGCCGGATTGCCCTTGAGATCGGCGAAGCGCACGACGCCCTGCGCCATCTTCGCGTCCGAAGGCGATGCCAGCCGCGCCATTGTCTCGGCGTCCGGCGGCTGCTGCAGCCTGGCGTCAGCCGGGACCGTCTGGCCGGCCGCCGTGTCGATGAGCTTGCCACCCTCCAGAAGCACCATGCCGAAGCGCTTGGCGAGGTCGAAGACACGCGGGCTCCATGTGACCTTGCCGGGATCGTCGCCACCGAGGACGGCAAAGAGAAAGCTGACGTCCTGCGGCGTGCCAAGGTTCTCGAAGCCGCGGAACATGTGGATCGGCAGGCTGATCACGTCGCCCTCGCGCAGCTCGATCGAGCCGTCGTCGGCCGTAGGGCCCCACATGAAGCGCCAGTGGCCGGTATGCACGATGAACACTTCGGCCGTCTCGTGGCTGTGCTGCGAGTTCAGGCATCGTCCGGGCTGGCGCGCCGCACCGATGTTGAAGCCATGGGGCTCGGGGATATGGACATGCTGGTTGGGGTTTTCGGACACGCCAGGACCGATGAGCGTGAAGTTCTCCTTCTCCTCGGACCCGGGCGAGCGCGTGTCGATGAAAGCGTTGCGGCATGGGCGAAGATCGGCGTACCGGATGAGCCGGCTGGAGAGGTCCGTCATGGTGTTCCTCCTGGTGTCGTGTCGTCGGGCGTTCGCCCTTGCGGCGTATGGAAGCGATGGTCGATGCGGCTGGCGCCGCCGCAGGTCATCCCGTCTGGAGCAGGATCTGCTTCCAGATCGCGGTCTCATCGAACAGGACCCACTCACGGCGCAGGCCCCAGGGGCCGAACTCGGCGTGGCTGATGCCCATCACGTGGACCTCTGCGCCGGTCGGCGTGCCGAATGCACCCCAGCCGTCGTGCCGGCCGGTGAGAGACCAGCGCAACGCGGCACGTGGCGAGAAGTCCGGGTCGTCCCGGCCGATGGCGTGGTGGATCTCGAAGACCGCCGACGGAAACGCGGCGCGCAATCCCATCCAGAAGCGATCGACGTCGGCCCAACCGTGGCCGGTGACGCCGCCGGGAAGTTCGACCTGCGCGGCCCGGTCGTACTCCTTCGGGATCGCCGCCATGTCGGCGCCCATGATGCGCGTCAGGAGTTCGGCGTAACGCCGGCCTGTCGGTTGGTCGTTGCCGGTCCCCCTGTAGTCGCCCTCGACGTCGATGGCCGGCGTGAACGGCCGGACGCAGCGCTCGGGTCCGCCCTCCCGCTCGATCAGGTCGGCCGCATACACCTTCGGATCCCAGCCCATCTGGCGGACGATGGCGCCCTGGTCGCGGATCAGCCACTCGTCGAAGATCTGGTCGTTGCGCGCCGCGCAATCGGCGATGATGCGATAGCGAAGCGACTTGCCCGTCGCCTTGCCGTAGAGGCCATCGCGCGAGTGCGTCGCCGTCGAGAGGATGCGGTGCGACGACAGGAACCCGCCCACCGGATCGCCGCACCAGATGACGTCTTCGCCCAGCAGCTGGCGATCGGGGAACTCCGCCAGGGTCGCCATGGTGGCCGCGATGACGTTTCGATTGCCCACCACCACGGACGCCGGCGAGCGCACCGGCATCGTCTCCGCGTAGTAGTGATGGAGCGTGGCGATGCCGCGGTCTTCCCAGATCTCCCTCGTGATCCCGAGGATGTAGTCGGGAAAGTCCTTCCAGCGGGGATCGAAGCCTTCGAGTGCCATCGGCTGTTCCTTACTTGTCGTGGTCGGGCCGGGGCGGGATCCTTCGGCCTTCGTCATAGGCCTCCCAGCCATGACCTCCGAACGGATCGACGCCGAGCTGGCGCATCACGTGCGGGAAGTCGACCATCACCCAGTTGTCGACGATCTTGCCGTCGACGACCTTCCAGAAATCCATGTAACGGATCTCGACACGCTTTCCGGTCGGCGCAATGCCCATGAACTCGCCGGTGTGGGTGGCATGCTGGGCGCCGAAAGAGGCGGCCCATTCTCCCTGGATGATCCTCGCCTCGTCGATCGCGACCTTGTCCGAAAAGGCGGCCTGGAACGGACGCTGCCAGTTGTCCTGGAACTCCTTGAGGCCGTTCTTCGTGCCGCAGCCCGCATTGCCCATCCAGCGGAACGCTTCATGGAAGAATTCCGCGATGCCGTTGATCTTGTGATCGTTCAGGCCATCGACCATGCCCTCGATCACACGCCGGGTGTCCTCCGTGCGGGACAGATCGTTGTCGCGTGTCAGCGCTGCCTGCTCGGGTCGATTCCCCACGTCGTTGCTCATCCCTTCACCGCTCCCTGCGTGAGGCCCGATACGATCTGCTTCTGGAACACGAGCACCAGCAGGAACAGCGGCGCCGTGATCGACACCGCCGCGGCGATGGCCTCGATCTGGTCGGAGGCCCGCGTGTCCCTGTTCAGGAACTGGGTGATGGCCGGAACCATCGTCTGCGACTGCGCATCGAGCAGCAGGGCGGTGACGAGATAGTCGTTGTAGGCCAGCAGGAACGAGAACAGCCCGGTGGTGATCACGCCGGGCCACATCACCGGCATGATGACGCGCACGAAGGCGCCGAAATGCGAGCAGCCGTCGACCCGTGCAGCCTCGTCGAGTTCACTCGGAATGTTCTGGAAGAACGAGCGCATCATCCAGATCGTGAAGGGCTGGTTGATCGAAACCAGCACGATGATCGTCGCCCACGGCATGCCGTAGAGGGTCGGCGGCCGGGCCGAGAACAGCGTGAAGAACCACGCCGTCAGAGGGTTCGTCCACAGCGGGGAGAGCAGGTCGGCCGAGTTCACGAAAGCGGGGACGTAGCCGGTGACGAGGACGGAATGCGGAAGGGCGCGAAACACCAGCGCGGCGATCAGCAACCAGAAGGCGAGATTGCTGCGCGCCCGCGCGAGGGCGTAGCCGGCCAGCGTGCCCACGCTCAAGGAGATCGTCACCACGCCGGCCGTTATGATCATCGAGTTGAGGAAGTTCCGGTGGAACTCGTGCTCCACCCAGACGGCACGGTAGTGCTCCAGCGTCAGGCCGAGCACGGGTGTCGCCAGCCAACCGGCCAGCGGCACCGGCGCGAGGAGGCGGTCGATGAGCGCCGTTGCGGCCGGCAGCAACCAGAACATCGCGGCGAAGAGGCCGGCGCCATAGGCGACGCCGGCAACGACCCAGCCGATGACAGGCCGACCGGCGACGGCGAGCCGCTGCGCCATTGCCGGTCCATGGCGGGCCGGAAGCCGGGCCATCGCGACGAGCGCCGTCGCCCAGAGGGCCAATCCGGCGAGCGACAGGCCTCCGGAGAGTTCGCGGGTGCGCGGCCCCAGCAGCACGTCCAGTGGATTGGAAGACAGTCCGTCCACCGGAAGGCGAACCGACATCACGGTGATCCAGAACAGCGGGAACAGCGCCACGATCGACCACAGCGCGACGAAAGCCGCAACGAGCGACTTGAGGCCGAGGGACATGCGCAGCGTTCGGGACGTCATGGCCGCCACCTCACCGCGCGACCCGATGGTCGCGCCAGGTGCGCATGAGCAGCGGAACCAGCAGGATCACGATCCCCACCATGGTCAGCATGGACGAGGCGGCGGCGCGTGAAACGGCGCGGTTCCCGGTCTCGTCCGGCGTCAGGTAGTTGAAGGTCAGCCACTGCAGCGAGATGACGTGAGCCTGGCTGGAGAAGCCGATGACCTCCTCGAACACGCGGTAGCAATCCATCAGGTGGATCAGCGCGACGAAGACGATCAGCGGCATGAGATGCGGAATGATGACGAAGCGCAGCCGTTCGAGGCGCGAGGCACCGTCGACCACCGCGGACTCGAGCGTATCCTGGTCGACAGTCTGCAAACCGGCATAGAAGATCACGAACGCGAACGGCGCGTTGTGCCAGACGCGGTAGAGCAGCATGAGCAGTTCGATGGTCCAGCCTTGCGCGAACATCGAGACGTCCCGGCCGAGCATCCGCTCGAGCATCACCGTCAAGACACCATCGCCGATGAACAGCCATCGGACCGACAGGGCTCCGATGACGGGCGTCACGATGAAGGGGAGCAGGGACACGAAGATCAGCGGTCCCCTGATCCTTTTCGTGACGGTGTTGAGCGCCAGCGCGACAAGGAGGCCGAGGCCGAGCACAAGCGGCAGGGTGACGAGCGTGAACCAGACGGTGAATCGCAGCGCCCGATAGAAATCGATCTGCAGCAGCGCAGACACTCCCCGGCCGCCAGCCGAGAAAGCCTCCGCGACCGCCGCAGGCTCGAGCAGGCCGCGATAGGAGTCCAGGCCGACAAAGCGCGTCTCCGTCACCGCGCGCCCGGCGGCGTCCAGCACGGGCCTGGAGCGGATCTCCTCCGTGCAGGTGGGAGCGAGGAAGCCGGGGACGCAGTTCTGCACCTTCACCTGCTCGTAGACCGTTTCCGTGCGGTAGAAGCTCTGCACGAACACGAACACCAGCGGCAGCGCGATGAAGACGAGCATCAGCGCGACAGACGGTGCGACGAACAGGGCGAAGGTGCGGGCCTTCATGCGTGACGCTCCGGATGGAGACGGCGGGGTCCGCCCTGCGACGGACCCCGCCAGTCGGTCACTTCACGAGGCCGCCTTCCTTGGCGCGGGTGAGATAGGTCGCCTCGATGTCGGCGAGCGTCTTCTCCGCGGTCTTCTTGCCGGTCAGGAAGTCGGCGACCTGCTCGCCGATGACGGCCGAGATCAGCCCCACCGAGGTCGTCGACGGATAGTTCGGCGCGCCAGCCATGGCGGAGGCAATGGCGCCTTGCGCGAGCCGTCCCGGCACGAAGCCCGGGATGAGCCACACGGCGGCGTTGTTGTTCGCCTTCACCATCTCGGTATCCATGCCTTCCATCGCAACGCGGAAGGCGGCGTCGGCCTCGGCGTCCGGGATGTTCTTGGCGACGACGATTCCGTCCCACCACAGCGTGGTGGCCGGCTTTCCGCCCTTCACTGCCGCGGGCGCCGTTGCCATCACGACCTTGCCGACGACCTGGCTTTCCTTCTCATTGTCGAGCGCTGCGGCGCGCGAGGCCCAGAGGTTCGCCATGGCGATCTTGCCCTGCTGGAACTGCTTCTGCACGAAGGTGGATTCCGAGACGAGATACTCGGGATCCATGTAGGCGGTGATCGCCTTCAGCGTGTTCAGCGTCTTCAGGCCGGCCTCGTTGTTCACAGACGGCGTATTGTCGGGCTTCGTGAGCGTGCCACCATAGCCGAGGAACATGTTGAGGAACTCCAGGCCGAGGTCGAAGCCCGGCTTGAAGGTCCCTCCGATCGGATACTGCACCTTGCCCGAGGCCTTGATCTTCTCGGCGGCGGCAAGCACCTCGTCCCAGGTCGTCGGCGGGGCGATGCCGAGTTCCTTGAGAAGATCCTCGCGGTACATCAGGTGCTGTGCATTGACCATCATCGCGACGGCCATGACCTTGCCATCGACCTTGATGAGCTGGTTCGGGGTCAGGGCCTTGCCGTATTTTGCGATCAGGTCGTCCAGCGGCCGGATCGTGCCCGCGTTGACGAGCGGCACGATGGTGCCGTTGGAGACACCGCCAAGCTGGTAGAGCGAGGGGTTCGCGGCGAAGGCGGCGGGCTGCTTGCGGCGGAACTCCTGATCGAGTTCGGCCTGCACATTGCCGCACTCCGCCATGGCCGTGGTGACGGCCTTCCAGGCCTCGAACGCCGCCGTCAGCGACTTGATCGGCACCGTGTTCTGGAAGCTGCATGCCGCGTTGGCGGATGCAGCGAAAACGACCGTCAGCGCGGTCGCCGCAATCAGTGTCTTGAGCTTCATGTTACTCCCCTCCGTTGTCCATCGACGGCCTGTGCCGTCGCGATTGGTTCCGTCCGCGTCGGCGGCCGGTCTTCATGCCGGTCCCGCCGCCGTATTGCCGATGCGCAGGCCTGTTGTGCGGTCGAAAAGGTGACAATGGGCCGCCGCGAGGCGGAAGCCGACGCGGTCGCCGATCTCGGCGCGAAACGTCTTTCCCGCTTTCGCGGCGACGAGCGCCGTTCCAGACCGAAACGTGATCAACGTGGCGTCGCCCAGCAACTCGACGCTGTAGATGGTGGCGGCGATCTCCGCCTCGCCAGGCGGGGCCATGGCCACGTCCTCGGCCCTGAAACCCATCGTGACCGATCCCGAAAGAGCCGGATCGAGCCCGGGCACCCTGATGCCGGGTGCGCTGAAGACTCCGCCTGCGATGTCCCCGTCGACGAGATTCATGGCCGGGGAGCCGATGAAGCCGGCGACGAAGGTGTTGGCAGGCCTGTCATAGATCTCCGTCGGGGTCCCGACCTGCTGGAACTCGCCCTTGTTCATGACGACGACGCGATCGGCGAGCGTCATGGCCTCGATCTGGTCGTGCGTGACGTAGATCGTCGTCACCTTGAGTTCGTGCTGGAGGTTCTTAATCTGCGCGCGGGTGGAGACCCGCAGCTTCGCATCGAGGTTGGACAAGGGCTCGTCCATCAGGAACACGGCCGGTTCGCGCACGATGGCACGCGCCAGGGCGACACGCTGGCGCTGCCCGCCCGACAGTTCCTTCGGGCGTCGGGCCAGCAGGTCGCCGAGTTCCACCATGGCTGCCGCCTTGCGGACGCGGGCATCATGGGTCGCCGGATCCACCCGGCGCACCTTCAGCGGGAAGCGGATGTTCTCGTAGACGGTCAGGTTCGGGTAGAGGCCGTAGTTCTGGAAGACCATCGCAACGTCGCGATCCTTCGGCTCCAGGTCGTTCACGACCTTCCCGCCGATCAGGATGTCGCCCTCGCTCGGATCCTCCAGACCCGCGATCATCCGCATCGTGGTTGTCTTGCCGCACCCCGAGGGGCCGAGAAACACCATGAACTCCCGGTCGCCGATGACGAGGTCGATCGACTTGACGCCGATGAAGGAGCCCCAGCGCTTCGTGACGCCTCTGAGTGCGACCTCGACCATGCCTAGCGAATCCTCCCGCTCTGGGGGCTGGAGCCAAGGGACGCGACGGCGAGGACGTTGCGCCCGGACGATCCTCGACGTCAGACTAGGCTAAGTTTGACTACGTATGCAACAGGGTCGTACGATTTGCTGCAGCGGTCCTGCACCGTAACGGGAAAGGATGATCCATGACGACTTCGGGCGACCATCTGGCGAACAAGCGCTTCGTCCGGGCAGCTCTCGGAGCGCTGGCGGAAGCCGATCCGGCGACGTTGGAGCGCCGTCTCTCCGACGCCTACCATCCCGATGCCGAGTGGCGTGGCTCCTACCCGATGAACGAGGTCAAAGGCACGTCGGCCATGGCCGACGTCGTCTGGCGTCCGCTGTTGCGCGCCTTCCCGGACCTCGAGCGGCGCGACAACATCCTGATCGGCGGCCACTGGAACGGACACGACTTCGTCGGAACAGTGGGTCACTATTGCGGCACGTTCCGCGAGGACTGGCTGACGATCCCTGCGACCGGCCGCACCATGTACCTGCGGTACGGCGAGGTCCACCGGGTGACCGACGGCAGGATTTCCCAGAGCACCGTCCTCATCGACGTTCTGGATGCCATCCGCCAGGCCGGATTCTGGCCGCTGGCACCCAGCCTGGGAACGGAAGAACAATGGCCGGGCCCCTTCACGGCCGACGGGATCGTGCTCACGCCACAGGACCCGGGGCATTCGGCGGCAAGCCTCGCGCAGACGCTCGCCATGCATGCCTCACTCGGCCAGTACGACGACACGCTGAACGGCGGCCGCGAAGGGCTGCTGAACATGCCCCAGAAGGTGCACTGGCATCCGAAGATGATGTGGTACGGCCCTGCCGGTATCGGCACGACGCGCGGCCTGCAGGGCTTCGTCGACTACCATCAGCTGCCGTTCCGGATCGCCTTCCCGAACCGGCGGGGCGGCAACCACTACGTCCGCATCGGCGACGGGCCCTACTCGCTGACATCCGGCTGGCCGAGCGTCTACGCCAACCACGCCGGCGGCAACTTCCTCGGCACAGCACCCACCGGCCGCGACGTCACGATGCGGGTGATGGACTTCTACCTGCATCACGAGGGCCTGATCCGGGAGAACTGGGTGCCCATCGACATCATCCACCTTCTGAAGCAGATGGATGTCGATGTCTTCGACCGCATGCAGACCTTTTTCCGGCGCGGGCGGATCGGCTGAAGGAGGCCGCCCGGGCGGCTCGCCTACTCGGCCCCGCCGGCCCTGCCCGGCCAGGCCTTCGGCAACCGGGCGGACGTGCGAACAACGAGTTTCGCCGGCAGGATGGTCGAGCGCCGTTGAACCTCCTGCTGGGCGATCTGCTCCATCAGGATCTCGACTGCAGCACGCACCATGTCGGTGGCGGACTGCGAGATCGTCGTGAGCGAGTAGCCGCCCCAACCGGCCTCGGGCACGTCATCGTAGCCGACGACCGAGACATCCTCCGGCACGCGCAGCCCAAGGTCATCCCGCAGCACGTCCATGACGGCGAACGCCATGTGATCGTTGGCGACGAAGACCGCATCGGGCCGGTCCTTGCCCTTGAACATGCGATGCGCCGCCTCGGCGGCACCGGCGAACGAGTACCCGCCGACCGCGCGGCGATAGAGCGTCTGACCGCGTTCGGCCAGGCCCTTGTAGAATCCGGCCTCACGGTCGCGACTTGTCGAGCTGTCCTCCTGTCCCGCGATGAAGGCGATTCTCCGGTGGCCGCCATCGG
Source organism: uncultured Alsobacter sp. (assembly GCA_964544365.1). Taxonomy (GTDB): domain Bacteria; phylum Pseudomonadota; class Alphaproteobacteria; order Rhizobiales; family Beijerinckiaceae; genus Alsobacter. The sequence continues at coordinate 4,312 of CAZJCW010000054.1, read as the reverse complement.
CGAGGAAATGCGCGAGCTGGCGTCCGCCCTCGATGTTGTCGCACACGACGCTGCTGGCGGGCGAGGACGGCACGTACCGGTTGAGCAGCAGGACCGGCGTCCCGGTGTTCACGCACTCGCTGGCGAGGCTCGACGAGAGCGTGGCCGACGCCATGATGATGCCCTCCACCTGGAACTGCAGCATCGTCCTGACGACCGTGTCCTGGTCTCCGGGGCCCGTCATGAACAGCAGGACCTGGTAGCCTCGGTCCTGGAGTTCGCGGGCCAGTTGCTCGAGGACCAGCGGGTAAAAATGGTTGTCGAGATAGGCGACGAGCAGCGCAATGAGCCGCGACCGGCCGCTGATCATCGCCCGGGCGATGGCGTTCGGCCGGTAGCCCAGTTGCTGGGCGGCCGAGAGGACGCGCTCGCGCGTCTTTGCGGAGACGCTGCCGCCCGGCGAGAACGTCCGGCTTACGGCCGACTGGGAGACGTTGGCGAGGCGCGCCACGTCCGCAGATGTCACGGAAACCTTTGCCATGGCGCCATAGTGTCAAGCTTCGCCCCGCGCGGCCAGTAGGCATCCTAGAGACCGTCAGCGCGCGGAGGTCTCCGCGCGAAACTGGCGGGCCAGCGCCTCCGTGCCCCGCGCCAGGATCCCGGCGTCCATGCCGACGGCCGTGAACGAGGTGCCGAGCGCGATGCAGTGAGAGGCGAAGGCATGGTCCGGCGTCAGGATGCCCGCCGGCGTTCCGCAGGCCACCAGACGGCGGATGCAGTCCTCGATCATGGCCTTGACGGCCGGATGGCCCGGCCGACCGACGTGGCCCATGCTGGCGGCCAGATCACCGGGGCCGATGAAGACGCCGTCGACGCCCTTCACCGCGGCGATCTTTTCGAGCCGTTCGACGGCCTCGACCGTCTCGACCTGCACCAGAAGACACAGTTCGGACGCGGCCTTCCTGCCGTAGTCGTCGATCCGACCGAAGGCAGTCGCGCGGGAGACTGAAGACACGCCGCGCACGCCGTCCGGCGGATAGCGCATTGCCGCGACCGCGGCGGCAGCCTCATGCTCGTCCTGGACGAAGGGGATGAGCAGCGTCTGCGCCCCGATGTCGAGGAACCGCTTGATCAACACCGTGTCGTTGGCGGCGGGTCGCACGACGGAGTGCACCGGATAGGGAGCTGCAGCCTGCAATTGCGCAAGGACGGTGATGGGATCGCCGGGGGAGTGCTCCGTGTCGAACATGAGCCAGTCGAAGCCCGAACCGGCGACGATCTCAGCGGCGTACGCCCCCGGAAGGCTGCACCACAGGCCCAGCTGGTGACGTCTTTCCGCCAGGGCCCGCTTGAATGAGTTGACTGGAACTTCCATGCCGCCGCGCTCCGTTCGCTGCGGCGCCGGTGGCGCCGTTGCGCTCAATCTCGCGCCGGGCGGGCATTCTGGCAACGGCCCGGGGCCCCGCGACGCGGGGCCCCGTATGTTTCAGCGGTGACGGTGCGATGTGCACCGCATGGCCTGATCAGTCGATGACCTGAACGATCTGCCGGGTGCCGGGCTCGACGAGGACGGTGCGGTTGCCGATCACGGTGTAACGATATTCGTTGACACCGACGTCGGGACCGAACGTGTAGATCTCGACACCGGCGGGAAGGGTCGCGCCCTTGGAGACCTGGAAGCCGGACGGGGCCGCCATGGAAGCCCGCTTCTCCTTGGCCACGAATGCCTTGATCCGTGTCTGCTGCTCGGGGCCGATGACGATCGAGCCCGTCGCCCCCACGTCCTTGGTGGTCTTGGTGGTCGTGGTGGAGGACTGGGCCATAGCCGGGGCGCCCGCGAGGACCGTGGTGGCTGCGAGTGCAAGCATGAAAGCGCGAGTCATGATGTTCTCCTGATGGTCATGGACGCCGGGGACGGCGTCCGGACATCTGCAACGCACCGCCATCCTGATCGTTCATGGTTCGCGTCCGATCCCGCCGCGGCCGGGCGGAATTCGGTCCCCACGCGATGAGCCGGCTGCATGGGTGATCTGCGAGTGCGCGCGGGTGGACAGGCGGCGCGGCCCGGACAATGCTCGACCTCGAACGAAGCTCGGCTGGATCGGGGGAACGGAACCCCCGCGGCGACACGGGAGGGGACTGGAATGGGGCGCGGAGCGGAAGCGGCGGCCGAGGGGCCGCGGGGAACGGCCAGCGGGAAATCAGGCCTCAAGATCAGGGACGTCGAGGCCTTTCCGGTCTGGGTCGGGCATCGCAACCAGCTGCTGGTCAAGATCACGGCCGACGACGGAACCTATGGCTGGGGCGAAGGCGGGCTCAGCGGGCGTGAACTCGCGGTCGTCGGAGCGGTGGCCCACTACAAGGAACTGCTGGTCGGCGAAGATCCTTTCCGGATCGCCCACATCTGGCAGAAGCTCTATCGGAGCCAGTACTTCGAGGGCGGCCGGGTGCTGACGGCGGCGCAGTCGGCAATCGACATCGCGCTGCACGACCTGAAGGGGAAAGCGCTGGGCGTCCCGGTCTACGAGTTGCTGGGCGGACGGGTGCGCGACAAGGTCCCGAGCCTCGCCACGACCAACGCGATCTCGACCGAAATCGCCATCGAGCAGGCGCAGGCCTATGTCGCCGACGGTTTCGACGTGGTGCGCTTCGGCCGCGTCAACCCGCTGATGAAGGGCGAAGACGAGGCGGCCTTCGAGCCACGGCAATCCCTGGCGGAGACGGCGCGCTGCATGATCAAGGCGCGAGAGGTGCTGGGACCGGCGGTCACGATCGGCATCGACTACCACCACAGGCTGTCGGTCGCCGAGTGCATCTCCTTCTGCCAGCGCATGCCGCGGGGAACGATGGACTTCCTCGAGGAACCGATACGGGATGAGAGCCCGGAGGCCTACGAGACGCTGCGCAAGATGGTCGACGTGCCGTTTGCCATCGGGGAGGAGTTCTCGTCGAAGTGGCAGGCGCTGCCCTTCGTCGAGCGGGGGTTGACGCAGTACATGCGGCTCGACGTGTGCAACATCGGCGGCTTCACGGAATCGCTGAAGGTCGCCGGCTGGTGCGAGGCGCATTACATCGATCTGTTCCCGCACAATCCGCTGGGTCCGGTCTGCACGGCGGCGTCGATTCATTTCGCGGCCGTCGTGCCGAACTTCGCCTGGCTGGAGTACAACCGTTCGCAGTTCCGGCCGGCTGCGCCGATCGAGAACGACCTGTTCCCCACGGCACCGAACCTCGAAGGCACCTTCTTCCCGCTCACCGATGCCCCCGGGATCGGGATCGAGGTCGACGAGAAGGTACTGCGTTCCGACCGCTTCAAGCACTGGAACCCGCCGATGCTGCACCGGCTCGACGGGTCGCACACGAACTGGTGACGTTGGAGACCCCGATGAGCAAGACTGTCGTCATCACCGGCGCGACCGGCAATCTCGGCGTAAAGCTGCGCCGCCACTTCGAATCCCTCGGCTGGACGCTTCGGCTCACGGACGTCTCGAACGGCGGCGATCCGTCCATCGTCGAAGCCGACCTCGCCGTGTGGGACGACCGCTGGGTCGGGCTTTTCGCCGCCGCCGACGCGGTGATCCTGCTGGCCGGGAACCCGCACCCGTCGGCGCCCTGGGGATCGATCCAGCACAACAACATCGACCTGCCGATGAATGTCTACGAGGCGGCAGCCCGGCAAGGCGCAAAGCGGGTGATCTTCGCCAGCTCCAACTGGACGATGGCCGGCCATCGCTTCGGCACCGGACCGGTGCCCACCGACCGGGAGCCCTACCCGGTGAACGCGTATGGCGTGTCGAAGCTGATCGGCGAACGGATGGGCCGCAGCTATTGGGACCGCTGGGGCCTCTCGGTGATCTGCTTCCGCATCGGCTGGTGCCAGCGCGGCGAGAACCGGCCCGAGAGCCTCAACGGCTGGGGGGACTGGGGCCAGGCCATGTGGCTTTCGGACCGGGATTTCTGCGACGGTTTCGAAAAGGCGGTCAGGGCGCCGCAGGACGTCGGCTTCCAGGTCCTGAACCTGATGTCCGACAATCCCGGAATGCGCTGGGACATCGAGACCACCAAGCGCGTGATCGGCTACGCGCCGCGCGACGGCCACGTGCCTCGCCTCACGCCGGAGCAGGAGGCCGGGGCGAAGGCGACCCAGCATTCGCGCGCCATGATCGAGGCTGCGGACGCCTGGATGAACCTGACGCGCTACTGAGACGATCCTCCCGCGTCACGGCACGCATGCCGGGACGCAAGCAGCCGGCGTCGTTTCCCGACGCCGTCGTCACCGCCGGCCGGCATAGCCGGTCGGGACGGGGGCCAGTCGACCGGGTGCGGCCGTGAG
>CAZJCW010000053.1:0-19983 GCA_964544365.1 uncultured Alsobacter sp. | reverse complement strand
CGCATCGCGACGATGCGCGGGCGGTTTCTGCTTCAGCCCTGACGGGGTATCAGGCGCCGGACCTCGCGGGTCATGTCCTCGAGAACCTGCTCCGGCGTCGCCTTCTGCTCGGCGATGCGGGCGAGGTTGTCGACCATGACCTGCGTGACGCGGACCGAGTTCTGCCCGGGGAAGGCGTACCACGGGATCATGAGCTGGACCTGCTTCGTCGCCGCCTGGAACAGCGGGTTCTGGCTGTAGAAATCGGCCAGATAGGAGGGATCGTCGATAGCGATCTGGTTGGTCGGCACGTATCCCGTGTTCTTCACCATCAGCGTCGTGCCCTCGGCCGATGTCGCGAACTTCAGGAACTTCCACGCTGCTTCCTGGCGACGGGGATCGCGTGTCGTGATCATGCCGCCCGCACCACCGGTCGGCAGGCGTCCCTTCATCGGGTCGATGACCGGCATGAGCGTGGTGCGCATCTCGAAGGTGCTGCCGACGGAGTTCGAGATGGAGCGGACCTGCGCCGTGGTACGGAACATCATGCCGAGCTTTCCGGCCGAGAAGGCCTGAAGATCGGCGGTGCCGGCGTAGTTCGGCATTCCGCCCTCCCTGACCATCCGGTCGAGGAGCTTCAGCGCGGCGAGTCCTTCGGGGCCGTTGAAGGCGACGTCCTTCTCGTCCTCGGTCAGCATGCGGCCGCCGTGGCCATACAGCAGGGCCGAGAACATCCAGTCATCGCCGGGCCAGCGGAAGAACAGGCCTTCCACCCCATCGCCGCGCGACCGGATCTTCTTTGCCGCGGCGATCACCTCGTCCCACGAGGTGGGGAACTTCTGCGGATCGAGCCCCGCCTTCCTGAACAGATCGACGTTGTAGTAGCTGATCGGGTTGGACGTCGCGAAGGCGAGGCCGCACTGCACCTTCGCGTGGAAGCCGAGCCCGAGCAGCGGCCTGGAATAGCCGAGCCTGGCCGGATCGCCTTCCGCTGCCAGCAGCGGCCCGAGGTCGACGGCGATGCCGCGCTCGGCGAACATGCGCAGGCGGTTGAGGCCCTGGAAGGATACGTCGGGCATCTGGTTGGTTGCCGCGTTGCGCAGCAGCAGCTGGGCGCCGTCCTCATAGGTCGGGGTCGGATTGACGTAGGTCGCCTTCACCTCGGGATGCTTGCGGTTGAAGGCATCCATCACCGCATCCTGGGCCTCCTTGAAGATCGCGGGCATCGAGTAGTGCACGCTGATCTCGGCCTGCTGCGCGCGGACGACGGCGGGCGCTGCGAGACTGAGAGCGCCGCCTCCCATGAGGGCGAGGCTCTGACGACGGGTGGGCTTGAACGGGCTCGTCATGATCTTTGTCCTTCCGATCTGGACGCGGGAACCTGCCTCACCCCTTGAGGCCGGTCATGGTGATGCCCTCGATGAACCGCCGCTGCGCGAACAGGAACGCGAGGACCAGAGGAGCGGTGAGCAGCAGGGCGGCGGCCATCAGCGCGCCGTAGTCCTCGCCCGCTTCGACCGAGCGAAACGCGAGAATGCCCATGGCCGGCGTGTACAGATTGCCCTTCTGGACTGCGACGAGCGGCCAGAAGAGGTCGTTCCAGTGGGCGACTACCGAGAAGATCCCGAAGGCCGTCGCCGCCGGCCAGGCGTTCGGAAGAAGGACCCGCCACACGATGGCGCCCTCACCCATCCCGTCGATGCGAGCGGCGTTGATGAGGTCGTCGGGCATCGCCCGGAAGAACTGCCGGAACATGAAGATGGCGAACACCGAGCACACGAAGGGCGCGATGAGCGCGGCATAGGTGTCCAACAGCCCGAGCTTGTGGAGGCCGATATAGAGCGGCAGCGCGGTCGTCTGGTAGGGCACGAGCAGGCCGAGCATGACGAGACCGAAGACGACCTCACGGCCACGGAAATTCAGCTTTGCGAGGGCGTAGGCGGCCGGGATCGCAAAGAGCAGCTGGAAAGCGAGGATGCCCGCGCAGACAATGACGCCGTTCAGCAGGTAGGTCGCCACGGGGACCGTGGCGAAGACCTTGCCGAAGTTCTGGACGAGGGCGATGCGCTCCGGAATCAGGTTCAGCGACGCGCGAAACACCTCGTCCGGCGGCTTCAGCGACACCGACACCATCCAGATGTAGGGAACCAGCATCAGGACCGCGGCGGCGCCGAGAAGTGCGAGGCGCGGGAGGTCTTGCAGCAAGGGCCGATCATCGTCGCGCATGGGATCAGCCGTAGTGCACGCGGCGGTCGATGAACCGCGTCTGGACGAGGATCAGCACCAGCACGATCGCGAGAAACACGAGCGTCACGGCGGCCGAGTAGCCGAAGCGGAAATAGTGGAAGCCCTCCTGGTAGATCGTGTGCAGCAGGACCTCGGAGGCCATGTTCGGTCCGCCCTGCGTGAGGGTGCGCACCGTGTCGAACACCCGGATCACGCGCGTCATGGTGATGACGGTCACCAGCATCAGCGTCGGACCGAGCATCGGGAACGTGACCAGCCAGAACTTCGACCAAGCGCTGCGCGCCCCGTCGATCTCGCTTGCGGCATAGAGGTCGCGGGGGATGGCGGTCAGGCCCGCGAGAAACAGCACGAGATTGAACCCGACGTTCTCCCAGACGCCGATCATCCCGAGCGACACCAGCACCCAGTCGGAAGAGCCCAGCCAGTTCGGCGTGCCCATGCCGAGGGTGCGCAGGATGGCGTTCACCGGGCCGATCGTGGGGTGGAGGAGATACTGCCAGGCCGTCGCCATCGCCACGGTCAGCGACACCACCGGCAGGAAGAAGATGGCCCTGAAGGTTGCCCGGCCCCTTGCCCCGGCCTCGATGAGGACGGCGAGCACCAGCGCGATGACGATCGACAGCGGCGCGACGAAGACGGTGTAGAGCACCGTGTTGCGGATCGAGGCCGCGAACGTCCTGTCGCCGAGCATGTCGGCGAAGTTGGCAAGTCCGATCCAGCGAAAGGAGGTCGCGCCGAACTCGTAGTCGGTGAACGCCAGCAGCAGCACCGAGACCGTCGGCAAGAGGATCACCGCGAAATAGGCGACGCCCGCCGGCAGCAGCATCGTCCAGCCGGCGACGGAATCGTCGGCCCGCAGCTGGCCCGACGGTCGGGCCGAAGCGGTTCCGGCTCGCGGCATGACCACGGTGTCAGCCATTGGCCGCCAGCCTCGCCGCAGGTGCGCGGTCGATCCGACGCCCATCCGCGCCGAAAAGCAGAGCCTTGAGCGGGTCTGCCCGCAGCGGCACAGGGTGGCCTGGGACGACGCGGGAGCGGTCCGTGACCGGCAACCGGGCCACCACGCGATCGTCCCCATGTTCCGTGCGGGCGTGCACGAGGAGCGAGTCGCCGAGATACTCGACCTGCTCGACGAGAACCGTCATTCCGTCGCGGTGAACCGAGAGGTCTTCCGGCCGGACGGCAAATGAAACGGCACCCGGGACGGCGCAGCGGATGCCGGACCTGACACCGCCGACACGCACGTCACCATCCCCATCCGTGCGACCCGCAAGGACGTTGATCCTGGGTGACCCGACGAACGCGGCGACACGGAGGTCTGCTGGCGCTGTATAGATGTCTTCCGGCGTTCCAAACTGCAGGATCTCGCCATCCATCATGACGGCGACACGATCGGACATCGTCATCGCTTCGGACTGATCGTGCGTCACATAGACCGTGCAGGCGCCGACCCGGCGATGCAGGGCGACGATCTCCGTACGCATCTGGACCCGCATCGCAGCATCCAGGTTCGACAGCGGCTCATCCATCAGGAACACGTGCGGGTGCCGGACGATAGCCCGGCCGAGAGCCACCCGCTGGCGCTGCCCGCCGGACAGTTGCGAAGGCTTTCGGCTCATGAGGTGACCGATGCCGAGCACATCCGCCGTCGCCTGAACCTCGGACCGGATCGAACTCAACTTCTGCGCGACGACGGGGTCGAGGCGCCCCATGAATGGCAGGCGTTCGCGTGCTCCCAGCCGGCGCATGAGGAGCGGAACGGCCAGGTTCTGCGCGACAGTCAGGTGGGGATAGAGCGCGTAATTCTGGAACACCATCGCCACATCGCGGTCCGCCGCGCGGATCCCGGTGACGTCACGGCCCGCGATCGAAACCCGGCCGGCGCTCGGCAGTTCGAGCCCGGCAATGATCCGCATCAGGGTGGTCTTGCCGCACCCGGACGGACCGACGAGGGACACGAACTCCCCCGGTTCCACAGTGAGCGATACGGTCTGAAGCACTCGGGTCGAGCCGAACGACTTCTCCACCCCTTCGACCCTGACACCGGCCATTACTGCCCCCATGACGACTGGAAGTAGTTGGTCGGTTTTTGACTGCGGTTTGATGACGGATATCTGGCGGAAACGTCACACGAGTTACCGCTCGACGAGCAATAGGCTTCACCCGAGGGTCGGGTCGAGCCGGTCCCGCACCCAGTCTCCGAACACGGAAACAGACAGTGTCGTGAGGACGATCGTGATTGAGGGCGCCAACAGGATCCAAGGCGCCCTGGTGATGTATTCCCGCCCGTAGCCCACCATGTTGCCGAGGCTCGTCATCGGCGGCTGAACTCCGAGCCCGAGGAACGACAGGCCCGATTCCAGAAGGATGATCTCGGGAAAGACGAGGGTCATCGACACGATGAGCGTCGAAGCGATATTAGGCAGGATATGGCGCAGATAGATTCGCGAGGGGCGCGCCCCGAGTTGACGCACCGCGCCTGCGAAGCCCTGCGATTTGGCGGATACGGCGAGGCCGCGTGCGATGCGGGCATAGCGCTCCCACCCGTAGAGCCCCATGAGGCCGATCAGCAGCGGGAGGGAGTTGCCGAAGAACGCCAGGACCGCGAGCGCAAGGATGAGGAACGGCATGCTCGCCTGGAAGTCGGCGAGCATCAGCACCACCTGCTCGCCCACCCCGCGAAAGTGTGCGGCCAGGAATCCCAGCGTAGTGCCGACCACGGCCGATATGATCGACGCGCCGAAAGCGATCACGAGCGAGACCCGGATGGACGCAATGAGGCGCGACAGGACATCCCGGCCGAGTTCGTCGGTTCCGAGCCAGTGCGAGGAATGACCGGGAAGAGCCAGGCGGTTCTTCAGGTCCATCGCCGTGAAGCCGCGCGGAGCGATCATGTCCGCGGCGACCGCGACGAAGATCATGGCGGCAATCCAACCTAGCGCCAGCATCACGGCGAAGGGGATGCGCGGCGCGCGGTGACCTCGACGCGGATGCGTCACGGGGCGCGCAAGGGCCGAATCGGTCATCAGTGGCCTCCGCGTTGGGTTCGCAGCCGCGGGTCGAGGTACCCGTACAGGAAGTCCACGATCAGGTTGGATGTGACCATCGTGCCGGCGATGAGCAGCAGGATGCACTGCACGACGGCAAGATCCCGGTTGGCGACGGCGACCACCAGAAGCCGCCCAACGCCGGGCCAAGAGAAGACGCTTTCCACCACCACAGCGCCGGCAATGAGCGTGCCCACCATGAAGCCGACGATCGTCACCGTCGGGATGGCGGCATTCGGAAGCGCGTGGTCGCCGACGACCTTGCGCCAGGGCACGCCCTTCGCCGAAGCGGTCCGGATATAGGGTTGGCCCAGCACCTCCAACATCGCGGAGCGGGTGAACCGCGCGAGAACGGCGGCACCGCCGATGCCGAGCGTCAACACCGGGAGGACGGCGTTTCGCCAGTCGCCTTGACCTCCCGTCGGGAGCCACCCGAGGGTGACTGAAAACACCAATACGAGCATGAGCCCCAGAATGAAGCTGGGAACGGTGAACCCCGCCACGGCCGCGGCCATGACTGTTCGGTCGATCATGCTGCCGCGGTGCAGGGCGGCGTACATTCCCGCCGGAATGCCGATGCCGACCTTCAGCAACAGCGCCGGAATGGTGAGGGCCAAAGTGGCCGGAATACGTTCTGCGACGAGTTCAATGGCGGCTCGCCCGTCGCGCATGGACCGCCCCAGTTCGCCTTGGGCGATCGCGCCGAAATACCGCAGATACTGCTGCCAGATCGGATCGTCCAATCCCCATGACCGTCGAAAGGCGGCGATGACTTCCGGCGGTGCTTCGGGGCCCATGATGATGAGCGCGGGGTCGCCCGAAAGGCGCAGGACCACGAAGGCGAACGTCACGACCAGAGTCACGGTGACGAAGGCCCGCAGGACGCGAAGGCTGACGAACCTGATCATCAGGCGGCCTCAGCGCCGGTTGAAATCGCCTCGGAGTGAAGGTGGCATGCAGCAAGCCGCTGCGGCGCTATGGGCCGGAGAGCGGGTTCCTCGGCGCGGCATCGGGGCAGTGCGACGGGACAGCGGGGATGGAACGCGCAGCCCGATGGCCGGGCAGCCGGATTTGGCGGATCGCCGCTGAGAATGATTCTTGTCGACCTGGACTTGCCAGGCGTCGGCGACGCCGACACCAGGGCCCGAGTATAGGGATGCGCCGGCGACGCGAAGAGATCGTCGGCGTCGCCCTCCTCGACGATGCGGCCGAGATACATCACCGCAACTCTGCGGCTGACCTGCCTGACGACGCGCAGGTCGTGACTGATGAAAACCATCGCGAGACCGAATTCGGCCTGGAGATCGGTCAGCAGGTTGACGACCTGGGCCTGGATTGAAACGTCGAGGGCAGAGACAGGTTCGTCACAGATAAGCAGGTCGGGGTTGGTCGCCATCGCCCTCGCGAGGACCACCCGCTGACGTTGACCGCCCGACAGCTCGTGCGGATATCGACGCCCCTGCTCGCTCGAGAGTCCGACGGATCGCAGCAAATGGACAACACGCTCCATCCTGTCCTGAGCGGAGCCGATGGCGTGGATGTCGAGTGGTTCCCGGATCTGGCGCTCGACCGGCATCCGTCGGTCGAGGGCTCCAAGCGGATCCTGGTAAATCATCTGCATGCGCGCCCGCGATGCGCGCCATCCGGCCGTATCACTCTTCGGCATCGGCGCACCGTCGAAGCTGACGGAGCCCGCGTCCGGGCTCTCCAAGCCAAGAACGAGACGACCTGTCGTCGATTTTCCGGAGCCGGATTCGCCGACGATCCCCAAGGTTTCGCCCTGGTTCAGGACTAGGCTCACGCCATCGACGGCCCTGACCTTCGCAATCGATCCAAACAGTCCGCTTCGCTGGGCGTAAACGCGTGCCACCGAATCCGCGGCGAGGAGCGGAACGGTCATGCGCTTGCCCTCAGGGGCTTGGCATTCGAAGAGTGCACATCCTCATGGATCACGGGGCAGGCCACACTGCGGCCCTCGCCGACGGACAAGAGCGAGGGCTGCGCGCCGCCGCAGCGCTGTTCGGCCCGTACGCAGCGCGGTCCGAAGGAACATCCGTGCGGCAGATGACGCGGATCGGGTACAGTTCCGGGGATCGCGGTGAGGCGTCGACGGGGACCGGAGATAGGCGGCAGCGCGCCGATAAGCCCTTCCGCATAGGGGTGAAGCGGGTTGCTGAACAGCGCTTCGGCAGATCCCTCCTCGATGATGCGTCCAGCATACATCACGGCCACCCGGTCACAGGTTTCAGCGACGACGCCGAGATCATGGCTGATGAGCACGAGGCCCATCCCGGTCTCGCGTCGGATCTCGACGATCAGGTCCAGGATCTGCGCCTGGATGGTGGCGTCGAGTGCGGTCGTCGGTTCGTCCGCAATCAGCAGGTCGGGCTGGCCGGCAAGGGCCATGGCGATCATGACGCGCTGGTTCTGGCCACCGGAGAACTCGTGCGGGTAGGCCGACAGCCTGCGGCCAGCGTCGGGAATGCCGACGAGTTCGAGCAGGCGCCGTGCTTCCGCCTTGGCCGCAGCGCCTCCAAGCCCGCGGTGAAGGACCAGGGCCTCGCACAACTGGCGGCGGATGGTGAGGACGGGATTGAGGGCGCTGGCGGGATCCTGAAAGATCATGGCGATGCGACCGCCGCGAACCCTGTCGAGGGTCCTCGCCGGCGCGCCGAGGATGTTCTCGCCGTCGAGTTCCACACGACCCGTCGTCACGGCTTTCCTCGGCAGCAATCCGAGCGCCGCGAGCCACGTCACGGACTTCCCGGAGCCCGATTCGCCCACCAGTCCGACGGCCTCACCGGCCCGAACGGACAAGTCGATCTCATGCAGCACCTTGACGCCGTCGAAGGACACGCTCAGGCCGCGGATGGCGACGAGCGGGGGACCACCCGGCCGGGCCGCGACTGTCTTCGTCGGTGAAGACACCGGCAAAGAGGAGCGACGACTCTCGATCAAGACCGACATGAGACCATCCTCGAAGATGTGAGAAGGAGGACGGCCCGCCCAACGGGCGGGCCGCAAGCAGATCCGGCTCAGACGCCGAAGTTGCCCTGACGGAAGTCCATGGCGAACGCGGGAGCGGTCTTCCAGCGGATCGACTTCGGCTTGGCCGTGAACGTCGCGTTCTGGTGGAGAACCGTGTAGGCGGGGTCTTCCCGCTCACAGATCTCGAGCATGCGCCGGAAGGCCTTGCGCCGAACGTCGCGGTCCGTGGAGGTCTCGAGGACCTCGGAGAGCTGGTTGGCCTCCACGTTCGTCCATTCGCCGATCTGCTGCTGCTGTCCGTTGGGACCGTGCTGGGCGACGATCGAGGAGACCGGGTCGTTGAAGGGCGCAGAATTCGACCAGTCGCGGACGCCGCGCGTGTTGCTGCGTTCCATGATCTGTGTCCAGTTCTCCTTCGTCTGGATCTGGACGTTGAGGCCAACTGCCTTCCACATCTCGACCAGCACCTGGGCCGTTGCCGTCTGGTTCGTGTAATAGTTGTTGAGAAGGCGATAGGGGATCGGCTCGCCCTTGTAGCCGGCCTGCTTCAGTAGCGATTGCGCCAACGCCGGATCGAAGTTTGGCACGCTCCAGTCGGCGATGAACATGTCGTCGTAGTACTCCCACTGAAGACCCTTCGGCACCTTCGTGCGACCCGCCCAGAGGCTGTCGACGATCGCCTGGCGATCGATAGAGTGGGTCATTGCCCGACGGATCGCCGGGTTCGCCAGGACCGGATGGTTCTTGTCGAACACGGTGAGGCGGTGGTTCAGGATCGTGCCGCCCTGCACCTCGAACGCCGCGTTCTTCTCGATGTCCGGGATCTGGTCAGGCGGCATGTCGCAGGCGAACTGGTACTCGCCGGCCAGCAGGCCGTTGACCCGGCTGGCGACCTCGGGAACCTCGACGAAGCGGATGCGCCTGATCGGCGGGCGGCCTCCCCAATACTCGTCATGGGCCTCCAGCGTGAGGAAGGAGTCGGGCTTGAACTCGACGATCCGGTAGGGGCCCGTCGTGATCGGCTTGCGAGCCCAGTCGAGATAGCTCGCCGCCTCCTCGAACGCGCGACGGCTCATGATGTCCGACCCGTAGCGCGACAGCCGGCCTTCGAGGGTCACGTCCGGCGTGGCGTTGTGGAACCGGACGGTGTAGCGATCGATGGCCTCGACACGCAGCAGGTCAGGCCATGCGCGACGCGCGGCCGCCGGAACCTCGAGGGGCAATTCCTTGCCGGGACGGGGCGTCGGAATGGTCTCGAACGCCTTGATCGTCGAACGGTTCTTTGCCTCGGTGTTCGCGAACATCCGCTCACGGGAGAACGAGAACACGACGTCTTCGGCTGTCATCTCGTCGCCGTTGTGGAACTTGACGCCTTGGCGCAGTTTGAGTTCGACGGTTTGGTCATTGATGCGGCGCCATTCGGTGGCGAGAAGCGGCACCTTCTTGAGGCCGTTCAGCCAGTCGCGGCCGATGAGGCCTTCCCAGATCGACGAGAAGAAGATCCGTTCGCCGACATTGGACTGCTCGCGCAGCACGTCCAGGGTGTTGGAATTCGAAACCTTCTGAACGGCGACCGTGATGGTCGGGCGATTGTCGGCCTGTCCGACGGCGAAGCGGGGAAGGCTCAGCGTACCGGCGGCTCCCGCGCTCAGCACGAGCATCGAACGACGTGTCAGGTGGGTCATGGCGACGATCCGTGGATGGGGGGCGCTAGCGCTGCCCGCTTGCAGATGACCCGGACATGGTTAGCGGCTGCATCGGACGCGCCGATGACGCGACCCTGACGGTTTGACGACGAAGGACTGTAAATTCCCGGACGGCTGTCACCCGGTCGTCACCGTTCCGAACGCGACCTGTCACCCCGGCGACCTAGCCTCTGCATCCTTCGATCGGAAGGATGATCCCATGACTGAAATGTCTTCCCCGGCGTCGCGCGTTGTCGTTGCCGTATTCGACGGCCTTCGTGCGGATATGGTGAGGCCGGAACTCACCCCGAACATTCTGCGGCTCGCAAGGCGCGGGGTCTGGTTTCGCGAGGCCAGAAGCATCTTCCCCTCGGTGACACGTGTGGCGACCACGTCCTTTGCGACAGGCGCTCCGCCATCCGTGCACGGCATCGTCGGCAATGCCTTCTACCATCGCGCGGCATTCGCAGATCGCGTTCTCGACACGAGCAAGGCACCCGATATCGCAGCAGCGGAAACGGCGGAGGCGGGGGCGTTCGTGACGGCTGGAACTCTCGGCGACAGACTGGCCCAGGCTGGCAGGCGCATGGCCGTGGTACACACCGGTTCAGCCGGTTCGGCTCATTTGATCAATCCGCGGGCGCGCCGGAACGGGCATTGGACGTTCTCGGTTCACGGCGTCGCCCATACTCAGACCCCGGAGGCCGTCGAGGACGTCGTGGCGCGTTTCGGACCGCTGCCGGAGCGCGCTCTTCCGCGCCTGCCGGATCAGGCCTATGCGGCCAGCGTCATGACCGGCCACGTGCTTCCGGAACTTGCCGCGGATGTCACTGTCGTCTGGTTCAACGAGCCCGATACCTCGTTTCACTACAGCAAGATCGGTCATGCCGATTCGTTGACGGCGCTGCGCGCTGCCGACGCGGCGTTTGGCGACATTCTCGACTGGATCGAGGCCCAACCCGATGCCGACCGGATCGCCGTCATTGCAGCCTCCGACCACGGCCAGATCTCGACGGACGGGATCGTGACACTGGCGGAGCGCGCGAATGCACAGGGTTACGCGATCGGCCAGAAGGCAAGGCTCGAGGACATGTCCTTCGTGATGACGGGGGGACGAAGCGGCGAGATCCGCAGCCTGTCCGACGACGAGGCATCCGTTACGAGGCTGGCGGCCTGGCTGATGGAGCAACCGGAAGTGAGCCACGTCTTCTCGCGCGGAAGCAATGGCGTTGAGGGTGTGATTCCGGGGACGCTGGCCTTCGACGTGGTCGACCTGCACCATGCACGCCAGCCCGACCTGGCATTCGCCCTCCGGGCGACCAACGATCTCGATTTGCACGGGTTGGCCGGGCTCGGCTTGATGACGCCGGGTGACGTGCCGCTCGGCGGCGGCATGCATGGCGGCCTCCATACCGGAGAACTCAACACTCTGCTGATCGTCTCGGCCGGACCAGGCGATGACGGCGCGGGCGTCGTCTCGGATCGGCCGGCCGGTGTCATCGACATCGCCCCGACGGTCCTCGACCTGCTGGGCCTGCCGGCGCTGGAAACGATGCGTGGAACCAGCCTCGTACGAGCCGCTGAAGACGCGCCTCAGCGACACGTCTTCGTCGCAGAGAGCAATGGGTTCGCGCAGACTGTGTCGGTCGTCGAGCAGGACGGCCGCCGCTTCATACTGAACGGCTGAGCCTATAGGCAGTTACGAAGGGGGGTGGCCGACGACCACCCCCCTTCGAGACTCCGATCAGTGACCGATCAGGCCTTGCCAAAGGCCAGATTGTCCGGCCGAAGATCCATGAAGTAGAACGTCGTCGGCCGCCAGCCGATCGACTTGCGGATCGCATAGGCCTCGAGTGGCTGGTAGAGGATGGTGCCGGGAACCTCGTCCTCCCAAACGTCGAGCATGCTGGCAAAGAGCGCCTTGCGCCTGGCGGGATCGGTTTCGGCCTCGAGGTCCCGACCGAGCGCGTTGAACGCCTCGGGCTTCTGCCACAGCTTGTCGGTCTGGATTTCGCCGCCGGGTCCCCAGGCAATCCACAACGCACCGAGCGGATCGGGAAGGCGTGTCGAATTCGACCAGTTCGAGATCTGCGAGCCAGTCCCGCGCATCTGGGTCGAGTTTTCGACAACCTGGAGCGATGCGTTGATGCCGGCCGCCTTCCACATCTCCACCATGATCTGCGCTGCTTCCAGCGCATTGGTGTAGTAGTTGGCCTGCGTCCGATAGACGATCGGCTCGCCCTTGTAGCCAGCCTCCTTCAGGAGCGACCGTGCGCGGGTTAGGTCGAACGGCAAGGATCGCCCTTCGACGAACATCGCGCCGTATTCGGGGTAGTTGTGGCTGGGTGGCACCGCGGCTTTCCCCAGCCAGAGGCTGTCGACCAGCTTCTGGCGGTCGATGGACAGTGACAGCGCCTGCCGGATTCGCTTGTCGGCCAGAACTTTGTCTCGCCCGTCGAACACCAGCACATGGCTGTTGGCAAGGACGACCGAACGAACGTCGATGTCCTTGTATTGTGCGACGACCGACATCTGGTCCGGCGGCACGTTCGTGATGAGGTCGTAATCACCGGCGACGAGGCCCGCCACCCGTGCCGCCAACTCCGGGATGAACCGGAAGACGACGCGCCGTGCCGTCGGCTTGCCCATCCAGTAGTCGTCAAAGGAGTCGAGGACTGTCGCGTCGTTGGGATTGTGGCTCGCCACCTTGAACGGCCCCGTTGCGACGGGCTTCCGCGAGTAGGCCTCGAAACCCATTTCTTCGTAGGCCCGCTTGTTGACGATCCACGCGCACCAGGAGGCCAGCCGCTGCTCGAGCAGGACGTCCGGCACCCGCGTCCGGAAGCGCACGGTGTAGGGGTCGATCACGTCGCACCCGGCCAGGATTCCGAAGTAGGGACGCGCGCCTGGGATCTGCGCTTTCTCCCCGTACATCCGGCCATCCCGAAACGTGAAGGCGACGTCTTCCGCCGTCAATTCGTCGCCGTTGTGGAACCTCACGCCCCGCCGCAGCGAGACGATGAGTTCCTGCGGCGACTTGCGCTCCCAAGACGTCGCGAGATGCGGTCTCAGAGCCGACCCGCCTCCATCCGGACTTCCGAGGAAATCGCGGCGGATCAGCGTATCGAATATCGAGTAGGTGACGCGTGTCCCGACATTGGACAGTTCTCGCGCCGGTTCGAGAGTGGCCGGGAGACCCGCAACGGCGATGGTGAAGACGGGGCGCCGGTCCGACTGTCCGAGTGCCGAGCGGGTTGCGACGGAAGCCATTGGGGCAGCAATGGCGCTTGCAACGAGGGTCCGGCGGGTGATCGCCATGTGGGCTCTCCTGAAGGGAATTGCTTGTCTGGTCGGTCGACCCTCATTCGAACCTCGCAGCGCAACAGGAGAGTGACGATCAGATGTAGGGGCGAGGATCATCCACGATGATCGCATCGGGCTTTTCGGCCAGGATGGCCGCGGCGTCGCCTGGACTCATGCTGCCGATCGAATGACCTGTGCCGCTCGGATCGCCTGCCATGACTGCGCAGCGCAACCCCAGCCTCCGGATCGATTCGAGCCGCGACCGCGTGACATGTGGCTGCCACAGACGAAACCACGACGCCCCTCGTTCGGCCCATTGGAGCACGTCATCGGGGCTTGCCGCGAAAGCCAGTATCGGGAGGCCTGATGCTCGCGCAGGCTCGGCATGGCCGACGTGGCGCAAGCCCATGAGGAAGCGTTCCGGCGAATGGTCCCGGCGGACAGTCGCGATGATCGCGTCCATGTGCTGTGTCGGCGACAGCTTGATGTCGAGAAGCAGGCCACAGTTGCGGCTGAGGGACATGGCGTTCTTGAGCGTCAGGAGACCAGGAACGATGCCTTTCAACTCGGACAGTTCGAGGTCTTCGACACGCCTCGGATCGTCCGCGAGGCGAGTAAGGTCCGCATCGTGGAAGCACACAGGCGCGCCGTCGGCGGTCAACCGCACGTCGGTCTCGATCGCGTCCGCGCGGACTTGCAGGGCTGCCTCGATGCTCGATCTGCTGTTCTCCCGCGCGAGAGCCGAAGCTCCGCGATGCGCGATCACGAGGGTTCGGCCGATGTCGTGCCGGAAGGCTGACCAGCGCGTCATGGGGTTCTCGCTGTGTCGAGGGTCGGATCGAGGCGGTCGCGCAGCCAATCCCCGAACACGCTCATCGACAGCGTGGTCATGAAGATCACAGCGCCCGGCAAAACGGCGATCCACCACGCATTGAGCAGATATCTCCGGCCTTCGCCCAGCATCAGACCGAGTGAAGTACCCGGCGGTTGAACGCCGAGGCCAAGAAAGGACAACGACGTCTCGAGCAGGATCGTGCCCGGAAAATTGATCGTCGCCTGCACCACCAGCGACGCGGCAATGTTGGGAAGCAGGTGGTCGCGCACGAGCCTCAGGGATCCGGCTCCGAGTTGTTCCACCGCGCGAACGTATCCGCTGGCCTGCTCCGACAGCACGAGACCACGGACCAAGCGGGTATACTTTTCCCACCCGTCGAGGCTCACCACGAGAACGAAAAGCAGCGGGTTGTTGCCGAAGAAGGCGAGCAGTGCCAGCGCCAGGAACAGCGAGGGCAAGGCCGCCTGGGCATCGACGACCATCATGATGCTCTGGTCGACAAGACCGCGCGCGCGTGCCGCAACGAGCCCCAGCAAGGTCCCGAGCAACGCGCCGATCAGCGTGCCGAGGAGCGCGATGACGATGGACGTCCGGATCGCGTAGACGATGCGGCTTACCATGTCGCGCCCAAGATGATCGGTGCCCAGCGGATACTGCCAACTGCCGCCGGCGAACACGGGTGGGCGCAGCCGCGCCACGAGATTCTGGGTCGTAAAGTGCGTTGGCGCGATCAGATCGGCCGCCATTGCGGCGACGAGCATCAGCACGAGGAACGAACCGGCTATCAGCACGCTCGGCGGCACGTCGCTCGCGCGATTGGAAGGTGCAGCTTGATCGGCAGCCAGTGTCATGATCGACCTGACGTCAGCTCTGCAGAGCCAATGCGCGGATCCAGCGCCCCATGGACCAGATCCACGGCGAGGTTCGAAAGAACCATGATCAGCGTGACGAGCAGAATGACGCCCTGCGCAACGGGGAGGTCGCGCTGCCCGACGGACTCCACGAGAAGGCGACCGAGCCCCGGCCAGGCGAAGATCGTCTCCGTTACGGCAGCACCGGCAAGGATGTGCCCGATCTCGATCCCGAGGAACATCAGCATCGGCACTGCGGCATTGGGGAGCGCATGCTTGACGATGACACCCATGGATGAAACGCCTTTGGCGTGGGCCGTGCGGATGAAGGGCCGTCCGAGAACCTCGAGCGCCGACGTGCGGGCAAACCGGGCAAGGCGACCGGCCAGGGGCAATCCGAGTGTGAGTGCCGGCATGATCAGGTGCCATGCCGAAGACGACCCCGCTGAGGGAAGAATGCGAAGGTTGAGGGCAAACAGGAAGATGAGAAGGATGCCGAGGAAGAACACCGGCATCGAGTAGCCCATCACGGCGAAACTCATGACGAAGCGGTCGACGGGTGTGTTGTGCCGCAGGGCGGCCAGAAGACCGAGAGGGAGGCCGACGGCTGCAGCGATCGCCAGCGCACATCCTCCGAGCAGGAGTGTCCTCGGAAGAGCCTCCAGCAGGATCCCCACGACCGGCTGGCGGTCCGACAGCGAGAGGCCCAGATCGCCACGTGCAGCTGACGCGAGGTAGAGCACGAACTGCTCCGGCAGCGGACGGTCAAGCCCCCACATCAAGCGATACTCGGTCCGAACCGACGGCGGAGTTTCAGGCGGAAGCAGGATTTCTGCCGGATCGCCGGCTACACGCAGAAGCACGAAGACCGCCGTCAGGCAGATGATCATCGCGACGACGGCGCGGAGGCATCGCTTCGCTAGGAAGAGAACCATGTCAGGCCCGCCTGCCCTGTTAGCCAAGCTCCGACTAAGTCGCGTTCTTGCGACAGCGCCATGACGGCGACAACGCGCATGATCGTTGCCGCCCGGGACGCGGCACTACCGGTCCGGCGACATGCCCGAGACAAGCAATGCTTCGCCGGAGGCGTGGCGCCGTTCGAGTCCGCGAGGCGTCGTCCTGTAGTGGGTGAGGCTGCGGTCGGCGTGGATCATCCGCCATGACAGAGCCTTCTGTGCGTAGCTGCGGACGATGTCCGCGTAGGCCGCTTCCTGCGCACGGTTGACGAACTGGTCGGGATCGCGCTCCAGATCGAACAGCAGTGGAGGCAGAGCCGCAAAGTGGACGTACTTGTAGCGGTCGTCCTGAATCACGCAGAGGCTGGCGTGATCCATGGGGAGGCCGATGGCACTCTGCGCCGCCGAGTAGTGAATGTCGCGGAAGTCATACTCGTAGTGCAATTCGGTCCGCCAGTCCGCTGGCTTTCGGCCGGCAACCAGGGGAACCAGGGAGCGCCCGTCACAGGCACGCGGCGGTTGTCCTCCGAGCCAGTCGATGATCGTCGGCATGACGTCGATGCTCTCGGTGAACGAGTTGTCGATCACCCCGGCGCGGCGGGCCGAAGCCGGATCCTTGATCACGAGCGGAATCCGGAAGCTCTCGTCGAAATAGCCGATCTTGCCGAGCAGATAATGGTCGCCGAGCTGCTCGCCATGATCGCTCGTGAAGACGACGAGCGTGTCGTCCCACTGGCCGGACTCGTCGAGATAGGCGAACACGCGGCCGAGGCAGTCGTCGATCTCGGTTATCAGTCCGCAATAGGTCGCTCTCATCTGGCGGATTTCTGCCTCGTCGAGGCCGTGGCCCTCACCGTCCGCACCGTGGAAGAACGAGCCCTTCGAGATGCTGCGGAGGTAGAAGTCGAGCAATGGATGCTCTGCCGCCTCGTCCTCCCACCGGGCGGCGCGAACGGGCGCGGGCATGTCGGCTGGGTCGTACATGTCGTGATAGGGCGCGGGCGCAACGAACGGGGGGTGCGGGCGATAGAAGCCAAGGTGCAGGAAGAACGGCTTGCCTTGCCGCCCCTTCAGGTAGGTCAGGGCACGCTCGGTGAAGAAGGCGCTGTCGGAGAGTTCCTTCGGAATCCGCGCCGGTCGAGTCGTCGCGCCCGGGACAGCGTCCTCGCCTTCCGGAAGCCAGATGTCCTCGCGCTTGGGCGGAAGCGGAAAGCCCTGCTGCGCGACCCAGCCGAAATAGCCGTCCATGTTGGGCTCGAACGCCCCGACGGACCGGAACCCGTCCATGAGATCCCCGAGCAGAAGGAAGCGAGGATCGTTCAGCGACGTTGTCCTGGGATCCGGCACGGTGGTCGTGTAGCCGACCAATGCCGGATCGTAGCCCAGTTCCCGCAATGCCTTGCCGAGGTTGAAGTGCCGCTGGTCGAGCGGAACGGTATTCTGCACGGCGCGGTGGTTCATCAGGTAAAGCCCGGTCAACAGGCTCGCGCGGGCAGGTCCGCACGGAACGGTCGTCGTGACGTGATTGGAGAAGGTCACGCCCTCGCGGCACAGCCTGTCGAGGTTGGGCGTGTTCAGGAAGGGCTTCTTCCCGTTCGCCCGCATGATGTGCGGGATGAAGTCGGCTCGCCACTGGTCGACGACGATGAGGAGGACGTTCTTGCGTGGCATTGTCTTGATCCGGGAGCGACGTGAGGGGAGTGGCCCACCGGGTTTGGCGGGCGCTGGGACGGCGAAGGGGTCAGGCTGCGGCGGACAGCACGACCCGGTCCGCCTCGATGCGGTTGCCCGTTCCGGCATCGAAAAGGTGGATCGCGTCCGACGGGATGCGGACCGTGTGACGGCCCATGCGCAAGCCGTCGGGACCACCGGGCACCTGCACGACGAAGTCGTGATCTGAAACTTGCCCGTGGAGAAGGCGTGAGGATCCCAGTTCCTCACAGAAGTCCACGACAATGGGAAAGGCGTTGGTCTGCTCTCCATCGACGAGGCAGTCCTCTGGACGGATTCCGACGATCACGCGGCGACCGGACTGGAGACCTTGATGCCCGACGGCAAGCCGGACGTTGCCGAACGTCACTTCGCCCGGGCCGGTGGCTGCGCCTTCAATCAGGTTCATCGCCGGCGACCCGATGAAGCTGGCCACAAACCGCGTCGCGGGGGCGCGATAAACCTGCTCGGGCGTCCCGATCTGCTCGATCGTGCCGCCGTTCATGACGACGAGGCGATCAGCCAGCGTCATCGCCTCGATCTGGTCGTGGGTCACGAAGACGGATGTTGTCTTCAGCCTGTTGTGAAGCTTGCGGATCTCGATGCGCATCTGCACGCGCAGCTTCGCATCGAGGTTGGAGAGCGGCTCGTCGAAAAGAAAGACCTTTGGCTCGCGGATCATGGCGCGGCCCATGGCCACGCGCTGTCGCTGCCCGCCGGACAATTGGCCGGGACGACGGTCGAGGAAGTCCTCGAGGCCCACCGTGCGTGCAATCGCCCGCACCTTCTCGAGCCGCTCCGCCTTGCCGATGCCCGACACCTTGAGGGCGTAGCCGATGTTCTCGGCGACAGTCATGTGCGGGTACAGCGCGTAGTTCTGGAACACCATGGCGCAGCCGCGTTCGCGCGGTTCGAGCCGGTTGACAACCCGTCCCGCGATGGCGATCTCGCCCGCCGTGATCTCCTCGAGCCCGGCCACCATCCGCAGCAAGGTCGACTTCCCGCATCCGGACGGGCCCAGGACGACCATGAACTCGCCGGACGAAATCTTCAGGTCAATGCCTTTGACGACCTCGGTCTTGCCGTAGGTCTTCCTCACGCCGCGGATGTCGATGTCGGCCATGTCCGATCCTCCGGATGTCGTTACTTGTCGGTCGCGATCAGTCCGCGCACGAAGTAGCCCTGCATGAAGATCACCACGAGAAGCGGGGGAACCATCACGAGCAGGGTGGCTGCCATGGCTTCGTTCCAGACCGGCGGCTGACCGAAGAGCGGACCCGGCACGATCTTCTGCAACATCATGGTGGCGGTCGCCTTCTTCTGGTCGGTCGTGATCAGAAGCGGCCAGAGGTACTGGTTCCAGGCGTAGACGAACATGATGGTGGCGAGCGCAGCCATGTTGGTCTTCGACAGCGGCAGCAGGATCTCGCGGAAGAATCGCAGCGGCCCCGCGCCATCCATCTTCGCCGCCTCGACGAGTTCCTCCGGCACGGTCATGAAGAATTGCCGGTAGAGGAATGTACCGGTGGCCGTCGCCACCAGCGGCAGGATGAGACCGGTATAGGTGTTGAGGAGGTTCACCTCCGGCAGCGCAATGCCGAGGCCTAGCCATCCGAGTGCGATCTGGAAGGGCTCGAGCGCGTTCGAGGCGACCGCATAGGTGGGAACGATCCGGACCTCGAGCGGCAGCATCAGCGTAACGAAGATCAACCAGAAGAAGATCATCCGCATCCGGTAACGGAAGAAGACGATCGAAAAGGCCGAAATTGCCGCGATGAAGATCTTGCCGACGGTGACGCCCACGGCAACGATCAGGCTATTCAGCATCTTGTCGCCGAACTCGCCTTTGGTCCAGACACGCCCATAGTTCTCGACCATGTGGTCTCCGGGCCAAAGTGGCATGGGGACCCTGTTGACGGTCGGCAGGTCGTGCGTCGATGCGACGAAGACAATGATGATCGGCAGTGCCGCCAGCACGAGACCCACGAGCATGAGCGCGTGGGTGATGAAGTTGAGGATGGGCGTGCGCTCGATCACCGGTCTCTCACTTGTAGTGAATCTGCCGCTCGACATAACGAAACTGGACGAAGGTCAGGACCATCACCAGCGCCATCAGGACGATCGACTGTGCTGCGGCCATCGAATAGTCGAGGCCCTTGAAACCATCCGAGTAGATCTTGAACACCATGAGATCTGTCGCGCGCGCAGGACCGCCGCCGGTGATGATGTCCACGATGCCGAAGCTGTCGACGAAGCTCTCCGTGATGTTGATCACCAGCAGGAAGAACAGTGTCGGCGCCAGCAACGGAAGCTGAATGTCGCGCAGCCGTCGAAGCACTCCCGACCCGTCCATGGCGGATGCCTCCACGAGCGAACGCGGGA
>CAZJCW010000052.1:0-20035 GCA_964544365.1 uncultured Alsobacter sp. | reverse complement strand
CGGGTTCGACCATCCGGACGAAGCCGCCCTCGACGAGATGTTCGACGTCAATGTGAAGGCTCCGTTCCGCGTCATTCGCCGGGCAATGCCGGCCCTGAAGGCATCGGGCTCGGGTCGCATCGTCAACGTCGCCTCGACCGATGGAAAGCGCTTCCGCGATCCGTCCGCGCCACTCGGCTACGTGATGTCGAAGCACGCCCTGATGGCACTGTCGCACGCGGCAAAGTTCGAGGGCTGGAACGACGGCGTCCGTGTCACGGCGTTATGCCCGGGCGCCATCGACACGGAGCTCATCTCGGGACTGCCCGGCGCCACGCCCGCTGCCAACCGGCTGGCGCCGGAGACGGTGGCGGAGATCGTCTCGCTTCTGATGAAGCTGCCGAACACCGCGACTGTGGCCGAACTCGTCGTGAACACGCGGCTGGAGTCATCGTGGTGATCGCGGCGGCCTCAGCGACCGGAGATCAGGAAGGGGCCGAGATCCACCTCGGGCTGTCGACCCAGAACGAGGTCGCCGATCGCGCGTGCCACCACCGGACCGGCCGTGAAGCCCATCCAGGGGAAGAAACACAGGAAGAACCCCGGCACGCGCGGCGCCTCGCCGAGCAGCGGCTTCCAGTCCGCCGTCCCGTTGACCACAGCGGCCCAGGTGCGCACGACGTCGACACTGGCAAGGCCCGGCACCATGTCGACGGCGAGACGCATGTTCTGCACGAGCGAGTGCATGTCGGCCACGGGCCGGCCACGGTTGTCACGACGCGCGTCCCACCCCCCGCCGATCAGCACGTTGCCCAACCTGTTCTGCTTCAGCGTGAGCTTCTCCCGCGCACCGTAGAGCAGGTGTCCGATCAGCGGCGCGGTCGGCTCGGTGACGCTGGTCTGGATGGGATGGGCCTCGATCGGAAGATCGAGCCCGACCATCGCCGCGATCGTTCCCGCCTCCGCCCCGGCACAATCCACCACGCGCCGCGCATGGATGGTGCCGCGCGGCGTGTCGACGCGGAAGCCGCCAGCAGGCAATGCCTCGAGCGCTTCGAGCGGCGTGTGCGTCAGGATTCGGGCGCCATGGGCGGCGGCAGCCCGCGCGAAGGCCGGCGCGGCGACGAGAGGATTGGCCTTGCCCTCGACCGGATAGTAGGCGCCGCCGACCATGGCTTCCGATACATAGGGAGCGACCCTGGACAGTTCGGCACGATCGAGAATGTGGCCTTCGAGCCCTTGTTCGGCCTCGATCACGAGCTTGCGACGCAAGCCGTCCAGCTCGGCCTGGGTGCGCGCCGCGACGAGACCGCCGGGCGTGTCGACCTCGAGGTCGACCCCGAGATCGGAGCCGGCCTGCTTCCACAAGGCGATGGCGGCCAGCATGAGACGCACCGTCGGCGCGAAAGTGCGGGTCCAGCCTTCGCCCTGGGTGGAGAAGGGCTCGTTCGGAATTTGCGCGTGGATCGAACCGGAGTTCGAGCCGCTCGCCTGCGTGTTGAGATCGAAACGCTCGATCAGGGTCGTCTCGACGCCGGCACGGGCGAGATGAAGCGCGAGCGCCGAACCGGCCAGACCTCCGCCGATCACCAGCACGTCGGTCAGCAGGGGAAGCGTCCAGCGCTGCGGCTCGTGACCGGCCGTCCAGTGCCCGATTGCAGTGCGCGAACCATCAACCTCGGGGGAGAGAACCATGCCTGACCTTCGCGTCGCCGTTTCCACGTTTCCCTACCTCTATTCGCATTCCGGCTTCGCCGCGCTCAAGCACATCGCGGCCATGGGCTATCGCAATTTCGAGATGATGATCTTTCCGCCCCACCTGTGGCCGGCGGACATGACACCCGCGCAGAAGGCGGAGATCATGGCATGGCTCGACGGCGAGGGCGGACGCATCACGTCGTTCTGCTATCCGCTGCTCGACAACAACCCGAACTCGGTCTGCCGCATCATGCGGCGCTACACGCTTGACCGGTACAAGGAAGCGATCGCGCTCGCCGCAGACTGGAAATGCCCCTACGTCTGCGCCATCCCGGGTCCCGTGAACAGCCTCATCGACCCGCCGGTGCAATGGATGCGGGAGTGGTTCGTCGAGGGCATGAAGGAACTCGTCGACTTCGCCAAGGGCTCGGGCGTCGAGATCATCCTCGAGAACGTGCCCTTCACCTACCTGCCGACGGCGAAGGACATGCTGGACGTCGCCAACGACATCGGACCCGAGGTCGGGATCAACTTCGACGTCTGCAACTCGGCCTTCATCAAGGAGGACGTCGCGGGCGCCATCCGGATGCTCGGAAAGCGCATCAAGAACGTGCACATCTCGGATTCGACATTCGCGGTGTTCAAGCACGACAAGCTCGGCACCGGCATCGTCGATCCGGGCCAGGCCGCCCAGGCGCTGAAGGACATCGGATACGACGGCATCACCGTGCTGGAGATCATCGCCGACGCCATGAACCCGGCCAACACGCCCGACCAGGACATTGCCGTCTCGCATGACATCCTGGCCAGGAATGGCTGGGAAAAGCGACCGAAAGCCTGACCGAAAACCCATCAAGCCATCAGCAGCCGGACCGCAGGAGCAGCGCCGGCGGGAGGAGGAGAAACGCATGACAACCCAGTTCCGCGGCTGCCACACGGTGACCGTCACGCCCTTCACGGAGGACGGTTCGAAGATCGACGTCCCGGCCCTGAAGAAGTTTCTCGATTGGCAGCATCGCAGCCGCGTGCCCGGTGTCATCATCCTGGGCACGACCGGCGAGTTCCTGACGCTGTCGGACAACGAGCGCAGCCAGTATGTCGAGGCCACCGTCAAGCACTGCAAGGGCAAGATGACGGTGATGGTGGGGGCGACCCACGCCCACACGCCCACCGCCGTCCGCTACGCCCGCGAGGCGGAGTCGCTCGGAGCGCAGGGCCTGATGATCGCCCCACCCTACTACTACACGCCCACCGAGGACGAGATCTTCGCCTACTACGCCGCCATCTCCGAGGCGGTGTCGATCCCGATCATGCTCTACAACAACCCCTTCACGACCAATGTCGACATGTCCGCAAAGCTCGTCGCGCGCATGACGAAGTCCCTGCCGAACGTCCGCTACATCAAGGAAGCGAGCATGGACGTCGGCCGCGTCTTCGACATCGTCGAACTGACGAAGGGCGAGATGAACGTCTTCGCCGGCGAACGCGTCGTCGAGAGCTTCAAGCTCGGCGCCGTCGGCTATGTCGATCCCAACGGCAACTTCTGTCCGCGCGCGTCGACCGGGATGTGGCCGCTGCTCGAGGCCGGCAAGATCAAGGACGCGATCAAGATCCAGCACCTGATCGACGAGATGTGGGGGATCATCAAGCAGGGTCACCCGCTCTACGGCCACCAGTGCTATTCGAAGGCGCTGGCAGCCGCCGCAGGTTACCCCGTCGGCGATGTGCGCCCACCGATCACGACATTCAAGTCGCTCGGCAAGGAGGGCACCGACCGCGTGGCGAAGCTCGTGAAGATCATGGCCAAGCTCGACGCGATCATGGACAAGGTCGACGCTCGTGCCGCGCGCAAGGCAGCCGCCAAGGCAGAGCGCAAGGCGGCCTGATCGGGCCCCAGGCACGACGCTTCGGACAGACCAGGCGGCGCCCCCGGATCGCTCGGCGGGCGCCGCGCCGTTCGGAATGACAATCCCCGGCGGTGCGACGATGCCACCTATGGGACGAGGCCGGCATCCACCGGCAGAACGCGCCCCGTGATGCCTGAAGCCAGATCGCTCGCCAGGAACACGGCCGCGCCTGCGACCTCTTCGGCCAGGGCGATCCGACCGAGCGGCGTCTGCGCCGCGAGATCGGCCAGCGCGTCCTCGCGCGACGGACCGCCAGCCGCAGCGCGATGGTCGATGCGACCGAGCAACGCATCGGTCGCGACGGGACCGGGCGCCAGCGCATTGACCCGGATGCCTCGCGGCCCGAGATCCAGCGCAGCGGCCTTCAGCATGCCGACGACGGCGTGCTTGGTCGCCGTGTAGAGCATCTGCCGCGGATGCGAGACGATGCCATTGATCGACGCCATCAGCACGATGGAGCCACCGCCGGCCTGGTCCAGGAAAGGCACGACATGCTTCAGCGTTGCGGCGATGCCGCGCACATTCACGGCGAAGACCCGGTCCCACTCGTCGAGATCGAGGGCCGAGGTCTCGCGCCAGGGGGGTACGAGGCCGGCGACGGCGGCCACGCAGTCGATGCCGCCCAGCAGTTCAAAGGCCTGGCGCAGCGCCAGCGCAACCGACGTCTCGTCCGTGACGTCGCACGGAAACGCGCCGCTTCCCGTCCACGCGCCTGACTGCTGCAGGGCCGACGGCAGGTCAAGGACCGCCACCGTCGCCCCCGCGCCTGCGAAAGCCCTGCCGATCGCTTCGCCCAGCCCTCGCGACCCTCCGGTCACGACAGCCCGGCGGCCGGCCAGGAGTTGCGCGGGATAGACGGCATTCGTCATGTCACGTCACCCGGATGCGCGAGTCTCAAGCCCGCGATGGCGCCAACGGATACCGGGCGCAGCGGCGTCCTCGGGGCGAAGAAGTCGTCGGGCTGGGGCGCGACCCCGCTGCGGCGAGCGAGAAGGTCCGCAACGACCGGCGCGCAATAGCGTCCCTGGCAGCGTCCCATGCCGAGCCGCGTGGCGCGCTTGACGGCCCCGAGCCCCCGCGCGCCGCCTTCGACGGCCGCGTCGACATCGCGCCGCGCGACCTCCTCGCAGCGGCAGACCAGCGTGTCGGGGCCGGCACAGTGGTCGGTGGGGACGGCCGCGTCATAGACCTGCCAGAGCGCCGACTGGAAGCGCCGGGCGCGATCCAGCGCGAGGAGTGCCCGATCCCGTGCCTGCAACAATGTGGCCGGCAACACCGCGCCGCATTCCTCGGCCGCCGCGAGACCGGCCAAGGTTCCCTCGGCCTCGGCCGCCCGGGCTCCGCCGAAGCCCGCGCCGTCGCCGATGGCGAAGACGCCGGTCCGGGAGGTGCGCCCGGTGTCGTCGCGGACAACGGCGAGATGCTTCCAGCGCGCGTCGTAGCGCAGCTCGCAGCCGATGGCCGCGGCCAGTTCGACCGCCGGCAGGAAGCCGTAGCCGACGCACAGCGTGTCGGCCTCGAGTGTCTCGGCCGCGGCAAAGTCCGCGCGTCCGTCGCGGGACCAGGGTGAAAGCGTCACACGCTCGACCCTTCCGTTCCCCGCCGCACCGGTCGCCACCATCCCGTGCCGGATCCGAACGCCGGCCTGCGCCAGAATACGTCGATACCGAAGACCCTCGGCGACGAGATCCGGTGCGGTCACGATCATGTCGGCCAGCGGGCCCACTGCGCCGATGCGAAGGCCTTCGCTGGCCTCGACGAGGGTGACCGGAGGGGTGCCGGCCTCGACGAGGGCCGCCGCGAGTTGGAGATTCAGAGGGCCTGCACCGGCGATCACGACGCGCCCGCCGGGCACGACACCGTAGGCCCGCAACAGGGTTTGAGCTGCGCCGGTCGTCATCACGCCGGGCAGGGTCCAGCCGGGGAAGGGAACGGCGCGCTCAGCAGCGCCTGTCGCCAGGATCAGCCGGCGGTACCTGATCTGGCGCGGTCCGCCCGGGCCGTCGACGAGGATGTCGTCGCCGCCCGTCGTCGACCACACGGTCGATCCCGCGAGATGGGTCGCGCCTGCGGCGAGCGCGGCCTCCATCAGCGCGCGACCACGCCGGAACTGGCGATCGAGCGAGCGGGGTGCGATCTCGACGGGCACGGCCGGCTGCTTGAAATACTGTCCACCGGCCTGCTTTCTCTCGTCCACCAGCGCGACCGTGAGACCCGCCGACGCCGCCGCATGGGCCGCCGAAAGCCCGGCCGGACCGGCGCCGACGACCGCGACATCGACACCCAGCGGTTCGGCACCGTTCTCGGATGCCGTGGGTCGCTGCACCGTCCTTGCCCGGTGCCGCGAGACCGCCATGCCGTCCTCGACCGGCGTCATGCAGGAGCGCACCGTGTCACCGCCGACGCTGACGAGGCAGTCGTGGCACACGCCCATGCCACAGAAGACGCCTCGGTCCGCTCCGCCCCGCGTTTCCCGGAAGACGGCACCCCCGGCCGCAACGAGAGCGGCCGCGATGGTTTCGCCAGGCGCGGCGGCGACCGAGCGCCCTTCATAGGTGAAGGCGAGGCCCGGCGTCCGCTCTCCGACGCCGGGGACGCGGACGCGACGGCCTTCCGTCACCGGACGTAGCTCGCGCCGTTGATGTCGATCGTCGCGCCGGTGAGGTGCCGGACCCTGCCGGTCGCCAGGAAGGCGACGAGTTCGCCGATTTCCTCGGGTGGCACCCATTCCCCCATGGCCAGCGTGGCGGAAACCTTGTCTTCGCCGCCCTGCAGCGCGGCGAAATCCTCCGACATGCGGGTGCGGACAACGCCCGGCGCGACCACGTAGGAGAGGATGTTGCGCCGGGCATAGCCGCGGGCGAGGCTCTGTGCCGCCGCCTTCACCGCAGCCTTGCTGGCCGCATAGGACATCATGTCCGGGCTGGTCGTGCCGCGCTGCGCCGCCCAGCTGGAGATCGTCACAAGGACGCCGCCGCCGCGCGGAAGATAATGCCGCACGGCATTGCGCATGAGCCGGGTGGGCGACAGCACGTTGATGCGCCAGTGACGGTCCCAGGCGTCGTCCCAGGTTGCGTCGTCGTCCTCGACACCGCCGGTCGTCAGCATGATCGCCGCATTGAGAACCGTCGTGTCGACGTGGCCCTGCCAGGCTTCGGCCTCGCGCCAGAGACGGTCCATCTCCCGCGGGTTCGACTGGTCAGCGGACAGCAGCAGTCGCCGGTCTGCCGGGATGGAAGCGGTCGCGGCCTCGGCGCCGGCACGATCCGCGCCGTAGTGGGCAATGACGAATGCACCGGCGGCGCCGCAGGCCCGGACGATGGCGGCGCCGATACCCTTTGACGCCCCCGTGACGAGGACTACCCTGCCGTCCAGCGCGCCCATGCCGCCGTTCCTCCATCCTGTCTTGCGATGCTAGCGACGATGTCCGCATAGCGAAAGAAAATACTCTTTGCGAACATCTTGCGTGCGCGGAATCAAGCCGTGTAGGGTTCCGTATCGAGCATGAACGGCCACCGGCGCGCGGGCTATCCCCCACGGCGCCACGACCGGGGGATGAGTGTGCGGGCAGCTTTGCGGGGCCTCGATGCGCTGAACCGCGCAGCCTACTACCTCGTCGGCGTCCTGCTCGCCGTGATCACCGTCGTCGTCTTCATCCAGGTGATCGTTCGCTTCGTCCTCACCCATGCGGGCCTGAACATTTCCGCGCCGTGGACCGAGGAACTGGCCCGCTTCCTGCTCGTATGGCTGGTGTTCATCGGCGCCGCCGTCGGCTGCCGGCGGATGCAGCTGATCTCGCTCGACTTCGTCGTGAAGGCGGTCCCGGGGCTCGCCGGGCGGATGCTGCGCTACCTCGCGCTCGCCCTCTGCCTCTGGCTGTTCGTGTTGCTGATACGCTTCGGGGCGCAGTTCGCCACGATCATCGGACAAACCGAGATGAGCCCGGTCATGCAGGTCTCCAAGTCCTGGGTGTACTGGGCCATGCCGGTGGCCGGCGCCCTCATGCTCGTGAACACATGCGCCTTCATCGTCGAAGCAGCCCTGGACGGTCGCGACATCCGCGACGCTGCGACGCTGGCCGAGACGGACTGACGCGATGCTGTTCCTCGTCTGCGTCATGCTCGTCCTGTTCGCGCTCAGCGTTCCGATCGCGTTCGCGCTCGGGATAGCGGCACTTCCCTTCTTTTTCGAACGCAAGCTTCCCCTCATCGCAATCCCTCAGGTCATTTTCGACTCGATGGATTCCTTCGTGCTGCTGGCCGTGCCTCTCTACGTGCTGGCCGGCCGGATCATGATGCAGGGCGGCGTGGCGCGACGGCTCGTCGACTTCGCTGTCGCGCTCGTCGGCTTCCTCAAGGGAGGCCTCGCCGCCGCAACGGTCCTCACCTCCATGCTTTTTGCGACGATCTCGGGATCGTCGGCCGCGACGGCGGCCGCCATCGGCTCGACGCTGATCCCGGAAATGGAGCGCAAGAAATATCCTCGCCCCTTCGCAGCCGCCGTCGTCGCGTCTTCCGGTGAACTGGGCGTCATCATCCCGCCGTCGGTCCCCATGGTGATCTACGCGGTGATCACCGGCGTCTCGATCACCGACCTCTTCATCGCCGGCGTGATCCCGGGGATCATGATCGGCCTGTCGCTGATCCTGACGATCATCGTCGTGTCGACGGTCCGCAACTATGGCGACCGCGAACCTTTCGTCCTCGGCCCCTACATCGCCAACGTCGCAAGGGCGACGAAGCGAGCCGCCCTGTCGCTGCTGCTGCCCTTCATCATCCTGGGCGGCATCTATGGCGGATTGTTCACGCCGACCGAGGCGGCCGTCGTCGCGGTCGTTTACGCGCTCGTGCTCGGCTGCTTCATCCACCGCGAGCTTCCCGTGAGGGCACTTCCGAAGATCTTCGCGGAGTCCGCCTTCACCTCGTCGGTGGTGATGATCATCGTCGGCTTCGCCTTCGTTTTTGCCTATGCACTCGCCCTGATGCAGGCGCCCCAGCAGATCGCCGCGGGGATCCGGTCCGTCTCCAGCGATCCGATCGTGTTCCTGCTGCTCGTCAACCTGTTCCTCTTCGTCGTCGGCATGTTCATGGAGACGTTCGCGGCGATCATCATCCTGGCGCCCGTGCTGGCGCCGGTCGCCACGCAACTGGGCATCGATCCGGTGCACTTCGGCCTGATCATGATCGTGAACCTGGCGATCGGGATGGTGACGCCGCCTGTCGGCGTGAACCTGTTCGTCGCCTGCGGCATCGCCAACATCTCGATGGAGCAGCTCATGAAGCCGCTCCTCGTCTTCCTCGCGGTTCTCGCCGCGAACATGCTGATCATCACTTACGTGCCGTGGCTGAGCCTCGCGCTCATCCGTTGAAGACCAGGGAGGAAAGACGCATGAACATCCTGAAGCGCATAGGCCTCGGCCTCATAGGGCTGGCGGCATTCACGGGAGCCGCGCAGGCGCAGGCGCCCATTGAGATCAACATCGGCCACGTGCTGAGCGAGCGCTCGTTTTACCACGTCGCCGGACTGAAGTTCAAAGAGCTCATGGAAGCGCGGTCGAACGGCCGCGTGAAGGTCAATGTCCAGTGCTGCGGAGCGCTGGGCAACGAGGGTCGCATCATCCAGTCGATCCGCACCGGTGTCATCGACGCGGGCTTCAACGGACTCGGCTCGCTCGAGTCGACGATCGCCGAATACCGGGTGCTGTCGCTGCCACACCTGTTCGACAACCGCCCACAGGCCGAGAAGATCCTGCGCGGCAAGGTGGGCGAGGACCTGCTGAAGCTGGTCGAGCCGCACGGCATGATCGGGCTGGGCTTCGGCGCCATCTTCGAGCGTCACATCGCCACCCGCGACAGGGCCATCAACACGCCGGCAGACCTGAAGAACCTGAAGATCCGCGTCCTGCAGACGCCGGGCTGGGTCCAGGCCTACATCGCCGTCGGTGCCCAGCCGACCCCGATGGCCTATGGCGAAGTCTTCCTCGCCATGCAGAACGGCGTCGTCGATGCGCTCGAGGTGTCGTCCGACGCGATGGTGGCGGACCGGTTCATCGAGGTGACGAAGCATTACGCCCTGACGCGCTTCCACCAGTCGACGACGATGTTCGTCTACTCGCAGGCCAAGTTCAACGCACTGCCGCCGGACATCCAGGCCATGGTGCGCGCGGTGACGCCGGAGGCGATTTCCGCCGGCCTCGACTTCCACAACAAGTTCGGCGACGAAGCTCTGGCCGCGGTCCGCGCCAAGGGCATCGCCGTGACCGAACCGGCGATCGGGCCGTTCCGCGAGGCCTCCCGGCCGTCCTGGGACATCATCCTGAAGGACGCCGGGCCGAACGGCCGCGCCCTCGCCGAGCAGATCGAAGCCGCCCGCAAGGCCGCCAACTGAGAAGCCGGACGGCCGGCGCGCGCGTCAAGCAATCGAGCGCGCCGGCCTTCCTCCCACGCCCCGCACCGGTCCGCGGCCTGACGCGGATCGATCCGCCGCGGCGAAGCGAAAACACGCCGCCGGGACGGCTCTGTCCGACCCGGCTGCCAATCGAAAGCACAGGAGGGCGAGAACATGTCGACGGATCAGACACGGTTGCAACGATTCCAGGCCCTGCTCGCCGGAAAGGCCGACCTGGCCTTTGTCCCGATCTGCACAGACCTCCACTACCTCGCGGGGATACCGCGCGACATTCCCAACTACGGTGTCACGCTGCATCCGGGCGGTTGGCTCGAGGGTGCCTGGCTGACGCCGTCCCATGCGCCCGTTCTCGCTCTGCCGCGCATGACGGCGGAGTACGGCGGCCTGGGAGGCTCCAAGGGCATCGACGTCCGCGTCCTCGGCGACTGGGACGATCCCGTGACCTTCGTCCGGGACATCCTGAAGGGCTTCAAGCTTCCGGCCAAACCGCGGATCGCGGTCAGCGACAAGGCCGAGGCGGAGTCGCTGATCCACCTGCAGCAGATCATGCCGGATGCTGTCTTCGTGTCCGCGACGCAGATCCTGCGCGAGCTGCGGACCATCAAGAGCCCGGAGGAAATCGCGGTGATGAAGGAGGCCGGCCGGATGACGGAGGCCGCCTTCGCCGAGGTTCTTCCGAAGCTGAAGTTCGGCATGACCGAGCTCGATATCATCGCCGAGGTCGACTACCAGATGAAGCGCCAGGGCTCGCTGGGCGCCACCTTCACGACGTCGCTCTACAACTCCGGCCCTCAGCATCCGCTGCTGATGGGCAAGCGCCTGGAGTCGTGGAAGCGCGTCCTCAATCCACCCGTATCCGTGCTCTTCGACTTCGGCGCCTCGCACGATGGGCTCTGCTACGATTTCGGGCGGACCGTCTCATTCGGCGCGCCTTCGCCCGAGCAGGTGAAGGTGCACAGGCTGATCATGGAATCCCAACGCGCGGGGATCGCGGCGCTGAAGGCCGGCGAAGCCACCTGCGAGCAGGTCGACCATGCCGCGCGCCAGTATCTCGTGGATGCCGGCTACGGCCAGTTCTTCCGCCACCGGCTCGGCCACGGCATCGGCTGGGACGTGCACGAGCCGCCGTTCCTGACCAAGGGCGACACGACGGTGGTGCGCGAGGGGATGATGTTCACCATCGAGCCCTCCATCTTCCAGGCCTCCGGCCCCAGCGCGCGTGTCGAGGATGTCATCGTCGCGCGTCCAGGCGGCGGCGAGCCGTTGACGACGGGCTTCCAGGATCTCTTCGTCGTCGATCGCTGATCGCCGTTCGCATTGCGAACCTTCGTTCGCAATGCCATAGTTTGCGTACGACTTGTTTCAGATGGATCGCCCGCGGATGCGGACGCGACGTCCAGCCCACCGGGCAGGGTGCGTCGGCGGTCTCGCGTGAAGAACGGCGATCGCGAAGGCAAGGCATCAGGCAACCCACGAGAACGAGGAGGGACGTGTGAAGCTGTTCGTTGGAACCGTGCTGCTGGCGGCACTGACTTTCGGGGGGCAGGCATACGCCCAGTCCTCGCCGACAACGCTGACGATCGGCGTGCGCAGCGAGACCAGCTCGCTCGACCCGCACTGGACGCAGTTCCCGCAGGACAAGCAGGTCGAGGACCACATCTTCGAGCGGCTGGTCGCGATGGACCCGAACTCGCGGCCGATCCCCGCGCTGGCGACATCCTGGAAGCCGATCAACGACAACACCTGGGAGTTCCAGCTCCGTCGCGACGTCAAGTGGCACGACGGCAAGGCGTTCACGGCCGACGACGTCGTGTTCACCTTCGACCGGCTGCGCGCCGGCATTGCCGGGGCGCCGGCCAGCCCGGCCTTCGTCCTGGCCAACGGCAACAAGCAGATCAAGAAGATCGACGACCACACCATCCACATCCAGACCACCGGCCCGTTCCCGACCATGCCGGAGGAGATGGCCTTCTTCTCCATCGTCGCCGCGCACAAGGCGCAGGGCGTGACCCCGTCGGTCGACTTCAACAATGGCCGCGCGACCGTTGGAACCGGCCCCTATCGCTTCGCGGAATTCCGGCCCGGCGAGCGCGTCGTGGTGGAGCGCAATCCCGACTACTGGGGCACGAAGCCCGAATGGGACCGCGTCGTCTTCCGCCCGATCACGCAGGACGCCACGCGCCTTGCCGCTCTGATGAACGGCGACGTCGACATCATCGACTACCCGCCGACCCCGGATCTCCCGCGGCTACGCCAGCAGAACAGCGGTTTCTCCGTCAGCGAGATCGCCTCCGACCGCGTGATCTACATCCAGTTCAGCTACCGCGACCTCGAGCCCTTCGTGAAGAACGTCGACGGCTCGCCGGCGACGGTCAACCCGCTGCGCGACGTCCGCGTGCGCCGTGCGATGTCGCTCGCGATCAACCGCGACGCCATCCGCGACCGCATCATGGGCGGCGCCGCTCTGCCGACCGGCAACATCGTGCCGCCCGGCTTCTTCGGCTATGCGGACTCGCTGAAGCCCGACCCCTTCAATGCCGACGAGGCGCGCAAGCTGCTGCAGCAGGCCGGGTTCGACAAGGGCTTCAAGATCACGCTGCACGGCCCCAACAACCGCTACATCAATGACCAGGCGATCATCGAGGCGGTCGCCCAGATGTGGACGCGCATCGGCATCCAGACGGAAGTCAACACGATGCCGCGCAACATCTTCTTCACCGACGTCATCCGGGGCGACCCGATGACGATCCCCGGCTTCGATGTCGGCAAGTTCTCGGTGTGGCTCTCGGGCTGGGGAACCGCGTCCGGCGAAGCGGTCTACACCGTGCGCGGCCTGCTGGAATCCTTCAATCCGGAGGCCGGGTCCGGCAACGCCAACTGGGGTCGCTACACGAACGCTCGCGTCGACTCGCTGTCGCGCAAGGCGCGCGTGACCCTGGACCCGGCGGCCCGGTTGCCGCTGCTGGTGCAGGCGACCGAGATCGGGCTGCGCGACTACGCGCTGGTGCCGATCCACTTCCAGGTCAACAACTGGGCCTACAAGGCGACGCTCAACCATCGCCCGCGGGTCAACGAGCGGACCTACGCCTGGGACATCACGAAGCGCTGAGCGCGCACCGCCGGGGCTCTCGCGGCGTCGTCCTGAGGGGCGGCGCCGCAGGCTTTCGCACTCCACGCCCGCGCTCCGCGTCGGACCATCCGAAGGAGCCGCGCCGCAAGGGCCGCCATTGTCCGTCTTCATCCTCCGACGCGTGATGCAGAGCGTGTTCGTCATCCTCGTGATGACGTTCCTCGTCTTCTTCGGCGTCACGGTCATCGGCAATCCGATCGACATTTTCGCCGCGCAGGAATGCGATCAGCGGTGCCGTGCCGAGCTCGCCCAGCGATTCGGTCTCGACCGGCCCATCTGGGAGCAGTACTTCGTGTTTCTCGCCAACGCGCTGCGGGGCGAACTCGGCAATTCGTTCCAGTTCGGGCTGCCGGCGCTGCAGGTCATCCTTCAGCGCGCGCCCGCGACCCTTGAACTCGCCTTCTCGGCGATGTGCATCGCCTTCGCGGTCGGCGTTCCGCTGGGAATGTGGGCCGGCCTGCGGCCTGCAGCCTGGTCGAGCCGCGCGATCATGACGCTGTCGACCGTCGGGTTCAGCGTCCCGACCTTCTGGATCGGGCTGATCTTCATCATGGTCTTCGCGCTCTGGCTCGGTTGGCTGCCGGCCATCGGGCGCGGCAAGACCGTGTCGATTTTCGGACTCGAGCTCAGCATCTTCACGCTGGACGGCCTGTCGCACCTCGTGCTTCCGGCCACGACGCTCGCCCTCTTCAACATCGCGCTTCTGATCCGCCTCACTCGCACCGGCGTGATCGAGGTGATGCAGTCCGAATACATCCGCTTCGCCCGCGCCAAGGGGCTCATGCCCTCGCGCATCCTGCTGGTGCACGTACTCAAGAACATCATGATCCCCGTGGTGACGGTGATCGGGATCGAGTTCGGCGGCACCATCGCCTTTGCCGTCGTGACGGAGACGATCTTCTCCTGGCCGGGCATGGGCAAACTGCTGATCGACGCGATCGAGGTGCTCGACAGGCCGTTGATCGTCGCCTACCTCGTGCTCGTCGTCGTCCTGTTCGTGACGATCAACCTCCTCGTCGACATCCTGTATTCGGTTCTCGATCCGCGCGTGCGCCTGGGCGGGTCCGACCCATGATCGAGGCGCCCACGCCACCGACAAAGGACCGCCCGCTTCGCCGTTTCGCGCGCGAGTTCGTGCGCAGCCCGGGCGCGGTGGTGGCGCTGGTCGTGCTGGCCGGCGTGCTGTCTGTCGCGGCCTTCGCCCCGCTGCTGTCGCCACAGAACCCCTACGACCTCACCCAGATCGACATCCTCGACAACCTGCAGAAGCCCGGCAGCCAGAGCATGAGCGGCCTGACCTTCGTGCTCGGATCCGACGGGCAGGGCCGCGACATCCTGAGCGCGATCCTCTACGGCCTGCGCACGAGCCTCATCGTCGGCGCCGCGAGCGTCGCCATCGCGCTCGGCATCGGCGTGGTCGTGGGGCTGGTCTCGGCCTATCGGGGCGGCTGGGTCGACACCGCGATCATGCGGCTTGTCGACCTGCAACTCAGCCTGCCGCCGATCCTCGTGGCGCTGGTGCTGCTCGTCGTGCTGGGCGGAGGCGTGGACAAGATCATCCTCGCCCTCGTCATCGTGCAATGGTCTTTCTTCGCGCGAACCGTCCGCGGGCTCGCGCTCGTGGAGAACACGCGCGAATACATGGAAGCCGCGCAGGGGCTGCGGCTCGGCGCTCAACGCATCCTGTTCCGCCACCTGCTGCCGAACTGCATGCCGACGCTGATCGTGATCGCCACCGTGCAGGTGGCCAGTGCGATCTCCCTCGAAGCGACGCTGTCCTTCCTCGGCCTTGGCCTGCCGCCCACCGAGCCGTCGCTGGGGCTGCTCATCGCCAACGGCTTCCGCTACATGATGAGCGGCAACTACTGGGTCAGCGTGTTTCCGGGGATCGCCCTGCTGGTCACCATCATGAGCATCAATGTCCTGGGCGACCGCTTGCGCGATGTCCTCAATCCGAGGTCCGTCCGATGAGTGCGGCACGGGGAAGCCTGTTCTCGGCGGCGATTGCATTCTACCTTGCAGCGAAAGGCGTATGCCGGGACGCGAGGAGCACCGCCGGCATGAAGCGTGAGGAGACCAGACAGGCATGAGCCCGCCGCTCACCCAAAGCCTTGCCGCCATCGCCCGTGCCTGGCGCGACCCGGCCCAACCGCAGGCCACGTTCGAGGCCGCAGGGGAGGCGTTCCGGGAACAGATCGGGTTCGGCCTCTACACCGTCACGCACATCCTGCCCGGCGGAAGGGAAGTCGAACGGCTTTACTCGACCAATCCCGCGGCCTACGCCGTCGGCGGTCGAAAGCCGGTGATCCCCAACGCCTTTCGCGAGCAGATGTTCGGGAGCGGAAAGCCCTTCCTCGGCCGGACGCCTGCCGACTTCAGCCCCTATTTCCCCGACCACGCCTTCATCGTCAGCCTCGGCCTCGGATGCGTGATCAACCTGCCGCTTTTCTTCGCCGGCGCGCCGCTCGGCTCGGTCAACCTGCTCGACCGCGAGGGCGCCTACGACACCCGGCATGTCGAACCCGCCCTGGCCATCGCCCAGATGGTCGTGCCGGCCCTGATCGCCCGCGGCATGGTCGCCGCGGAGCACTCGTCTCTGGAGGGAGAAAGCCAATGAACAGAATGGGAAGCCTTCTCGGCGCCGCGGCACTCATGCTCGGCGCCGCCGTCACCCCGCTGATGGCCAAGACGCCGCCGGGCGTGCTCGTCGTCGCCAAGAACATCGACGACATCGTCAGCCTCGACCCGGGCCAGGCCTACGAGTTCACCGGCGGCGAGGTCGTCTCGCAGATCTATGAGCGCCTCGTCGAGTACAACCCTGCCAAGATCGACGAATTGAAGCCCGGCCTCGCCTCCTCGTGGAAGATCTCGGACGACGGCAAGAGCATCGTCTTCACGCTGCGCGACGGGGCCAAGTTCGCCTCCGGCAATCCGGTGCGGCCGGAAGACGTGGTGTTCTCGTTCCGTCGCGTGATCATCCTCAACAAGCCGCCGTCCTTCATCCTGAAGCAGTTCGGCTGGACGCCGGACAACGTTGACCAGATGGTCCGCAAGACCGGCGCGAACGAAGTCACCATCACCGTCAACGGCAACTTCGCGCCATCCTTCGTGCTGAACGCGCTCGGGGCCCGCGTCGGTTCCGTCGTCGACGCCGAGACGGCGATGAAGAACGCGAAGGACGGCGATCTCGGCAACGCCTGGCTCTCGCGCAACTCGGCCGGGTCGAACTCCTATCGTCTGGAAACCTGGCGTCCCAATGAGACGGTGGTCCTGGTTGCCAATCCCAACGCGCACCTGAAGGC
This sequence comes from uncultured Alsobacter sp., assembly GCA_964544365.1. Taxonomy (GTDB): domain Bacteria; phylum Pseudomonadota; class Alphaproteobacteria; order Rhizobiales; family Beijerinckiaceae; genus Alsobacter. Next base: position 3,611 of record CAZJCW010000052.1, on the reverse strand, counting down.
GAAGACGCCGCAGGTCGTGTTCGCGCACGTCGCCGAGGCGGCCACGCAGCGGCTCATGATCGAGGCCGGCGACGCCGACATCGTCCGCAACCTCGGCCCCGACCAGATCGCCGCCGTCAGCAGCAAGCCCGGCATCGTCGTGGAGACCTACCCGCAGGCGGCGGTCCACTTCATCTCCCTCAACGTCAAGCACGAGAAGCTGAACAAGCCCGCGCTGTGGGAGGCGATGCGGTACATGATCGACTACGACGGCATGGCCAACACGCTGTTCAAGGGTCAGATGAAGGTCCACCAGACCTTCTGGCCGGTCGGTTTCCCCGGCGCGGTGGAGGACCGTCCGTTCAAGCTCGACATCGAGAAGGCCAAGGGCATCCTCGAGAAGGCGGGCATCAAGGACCTGTCGATCGCCATCGACATGATTTCCTCGTCGCCCTTCACGGAGATCGGCCAATCGATCCAGGCCACCTTCGGCCAGGCGGGGGTCAAGGTGACGCTCGTTCCCGGCGCGACGACCCAGGTGATCACCCGCTACCGCGCCCGGCAGCAGGAAGGCGCGATCCTCTATTGGGGCCCCGACTTCATGGACCCCCATTCGAATGCGAAGGCGTTCGCCTTCAACGTCGACAATTCGGACGGCGCCTACCAGAGCACCACGACGTGGCGCAACTCGTGGATGCCGGCCCCCGAGGTCTCCGCGAAGACGATGGCCGCCCTCGTGGAGCGCGATCCCGCCAAGCGTCTCGACATGTATCGCGAGTTGCAGAAGGAGATCCTCCACAAGTCGCCCTGGGCCATGACCTTCCAGGCCCAGGCGCAGGTCGCGCTGCGCGACAACGTGAAGGGCTTCGTCCACGGTGCGACGAACGACCTGATCGTCTACCGCGACGTCGAGAAGAAGTGACGGTCTGATGAGCGGTCTCGCCCGCGTCCTGCCAGTCCTGCTGCGCACAGGCTTCGGTCTGGTCAGCACGCTGGCGGGACTGCTCCTCGTCACCTTCGTGATCGGCCGGGTGATGCCGATCGATCCCGTCGTCGCCGTCGTCGGCGACAAGGCGTCGGCCCAGACCTATGCCGCAGCCCGCGAGCAGCTCGGCCTGGACCAGCCGCTCTACGTGCAGTTCTTGCGGTACATCGGCGGGGTCGCGCGCGGCGACCTCGGCACCTCGACCGTGTCGAACAGGCCCGTCGCGGAGGACATCGCGCGGGTGTTCCCGGCAACCATCGAACTCGCCACCCTCGGCATCCTGATCGGCGTCGTGCTCGGCGTGCCGCTCGGCGTTTATGCGGCGCACCGCCTCAACCAATGGCCGGACCACGTGATCCGGTTTCTCGCCCTGTTCGGGTTCTCGACGCCGGTGTTCTGGCTCGGCCTGCTCGGCCTGCTCGTCTTCTATTCGTGGCTCGGCTGGATCGGTGGGCCGGGCCGGATCGGAATCGCGTACCGCTTCTCCGTGCCGCCGCAGACGGGCTTCATGCTGGTCGACACGCTGCTGGCCGGTCGGCCCGACGCGTTCCGCAACGCCTTGTCCCACATCGTCCTGCCCGCGACCCTCATCGGCTATTACGCGATGGCCTACATCGCCCGGATGACCCGGGGCTTCATGATCGAGGAGCTGGGCAAGGAGTACGTCACGACCGCGCGCATCAAGGGTGCCAGCGAGGCTCGGGTCATGTGGGTCCATGCTTTTCCCAACATCCTCGTGCCGCTGGTGACGGTCATCGCCCTGTCCTACGGGCTCCTGCTCGAGGGGACCGTGCTGATCGAGACGGTGTTCTCCTGGCCGGGCCTCGGGCTCTACATCACCAATGGCCTGTTCACCGCCGACATGCCGGCGGTGCTGGGCGGGACGCTGGTCGTCGGTCTCGTCTTCGTCGTTCTCAACAAGGCGAGCGAGTTCAGCTACGCCTTCCTCGATCCGCGGACGAACCGCTGATGTCGCCCCCCGTCGCATCCACCGTCACGCCGGGGTCGGTGCCTTCTGGTGCACTGGCGAGTTTCCCTGCGTCCCGGCGGGAGGCGCGGCTGGCCCTCGCGCGCCAGCGGTTCCGACGCATCCTCGCCAATCCGTCGAGCTTCATCGGCCTGGTCATCGTCGTCACCTTCGTTCTGGTCGCGCTGTTCGCCCCTCTCCTCGCCCACTTCGACCCCGACGCGCAGGACTTCTCCGTACGGCTCAGCCCGCCATCGGCCACCCACTGGCTGGGCACGGACCAGTTCGGGCGCGACGTCTACAGCCGCCTCGTCTACGGCGCGCGGCCGACGCTGATGATCGTCCTGCTGGTGGTGCTGCTCTCGGCGCCGTTCGGGTTCATCCTCGGTCTCGTCGCCGGCTATGCCGGAGGATGGATCGAGGCGGTGCTGATGAGGGTGACGGACATCGTCATGGCCTTTCCGCGCCTCGTCCTCGCGCTTGCGCTCGTGGCCGTTCTCAAGCCCGGGCTGATCAATGCGGTCATCGCGATCGCCATCACCGCATGGCCGCCCTATGCACGGCTGGCGCGCGCCGAGGCGCTGGCGCTCCGGCACGCGGACTTCGTCGAAGCGGCTCGCGGGCTCGGGATGAGCGCCCGGGGGCTCGTCTTCGGGCAGATCATGCCGCTCTGCATGAGTTCCGTGTCCATCCGCGCCACGCTGGACATGGCGGGCATCATCCTCACGGCTGCCGGCCTGGGCTTTCTGGTCCTTGGCGCGCAGAATCCGCTGGCGGAATGGGGCGCCATGATCGCCCAGGGCCGGGATCAGGTCTTCGATGCATGGTGGGTCGCCGCAGCCCCGGGCGTCGCCATTGTCGTCGTCAGCCTCGGCTTCAACCTGCTCGGCGACGGCCTGCGCGACGTGCTGGATCCCAAGCACCATGGCTGAAACGCCGCTGCTCGACGTCGACGGCCTCAACGTCACCTTCCCCTCCCCGCAGGGCGAGGCGCGGGTGGTGCGCGACGTGTCGCTGGTGATGGGCCGCGAGAAGATCGGCATCGTCGGGGAATCGGGCTCGGGCAAGTCGATGACCGCCCGCGCCCTCGTCGGCCTTGTCCGTCGGCCCGGCCGGGTCACCTCGCGGCGCATGCGCCTCGGCGACCTCGACCTCGCCACCCTCGACGAGAAGGGATTCCGCGCCATCCGCGGCAAGCGGATCGCGATGATCCTGCAGGATCCCAAGTTCTCGCTGAACCCCGTCCAGCCGGTCGGCAAGCAGATCGAGGAGACGCTGCTGCTGCACGCCTCCATGCGCGCCGCCGAGCGCAAGGAGCGAGCGCTCGACATGCTGGCGGAGGTCGGCATCGACGACCCGGCCCGTGTCTATCGCGCCTACCCGCACGAGCTGTCGGGCGGCATGGGCCAGCGTGCCATGATCGCGGCCATGCTCGTCGGCAGCCCCGACCTGCTCATCGCCGACGAGCCGACCAGCGCGCTCGACGTGATGATCCGCGACCAGGTGCTGGCGCTGATGGAGCGGCTGGCGCAGGAGCGCGGCTTCGGGCTCGTCATCATCAGCCACGATCTCAACATGGTCGCCCGCTTCTGCGACCGGATCGTCGTGATGTACCGCGGCCGCATCGTCGAGACGCTCGCCTCCGGCGCGCTGCACGCGGCTGCCCACCCCTACACGCAG
>CAZJCW010000051.1:0-20060 GCA_964544365.1 uncultured Alsobacter sp. | reverse complement strand
CAGCCAGGACCTCGACGAGATCTTCGCCATCGCCGACCGGATCGCCGTCATCCATGACGGGCGGCTCTCGCCGGCCCATCCGTCCCGTGACATCGGCCGCGAGGAGATCGGTCTCCTGATGGCCGGCAGCGGGGGAGGGGCCGTCCATGCGGCTTGAGCTCGTCCCGCGCGCGGACGTCTCCCCGGCGGCGCGCCTGCTGTCGCCGGTGGCCGCGCTCGCCGTGGCCATCCTCATCGGCGGCATCATCGTCGCGCTCATGGGGCGCTCGCCGCTGGCGGCCCTGCAGGTCTACTTCATCGAGCCGCTCACCGAGGGCTGGGCGCAGCAGGAGCTGCTCATCAAGGCGACGCCGCTGCTCATCATCGCGGTCGGCCTCTCCTTCTGCTTCCGCGCCAACCTGTGGAACATCGGCGCGGAGGGCCAGTTCATCGTCGGCGCGCTGGCCGGAAGCATCCTTCCGCTGTGGCTGCACGGCACCGGCGCCGGATGGTGGGTGATCCCGGCGAGCCTCGCCATGGGCGCGCTGGGCGGCATGGCCTTCGCGCTGATCCCGGCGCTTCTGCGCGTGTCCTTCGGCGTCAGCGAGATCCTGACGAGCCTGATGCTCGTCTACATCGCGGACCTGACGCTCGACTACCTGGTGCGCGGCCCGTGGCGCGATCCGAAGGGCTTCAATTTCCCGCAGACGGTCAGCTTCGACTGGACGCTGCCCTACATCGCGGAGGGCGGTCGCCTGCACGCCGGCATTCTGCTGGCCCCGGTCGTCGTTCTGGCCGCGTGGTTCGTGATGTCGCGGACGCTGTTCGGCTTCGGCATCCGGGTCACGGGGGAAGCGCCCAAGGCGGCCCGCTTCGCCGGCTTCGACGCGAGGCGCATGGTGGTGGCCTCGTTCCTGATCTCGGGCGGTCTTGCCGGCCTCGCCGGGATGATCGAGGTTCTGGGGCAGATCCACCAGCTGAAGCCCGGAATTTCCCCGGGCTACGGCTTCACGGCGATCACCGTCGCCTTTCTCGGGCGCCTTCACCCGCTGGGCATGGTCTTCGGCGCGGTCGTCGTGGCGGTGACCATCATCGGCGGCGAGAACGCCCAGATCGCGCTCAAGCTCCCGCTCGACCTGACACGCGTCTTCCAGGGGGTGCTGCTGATGTGCGTGCTGGCGGCGGACGCCATGGTGTCCTACCGCGTCCGGATCGTCGGGGGAGGGCGCTGAGATGGGGATCTGGGAAGCCGTCCTGATCACGATCATCACGGCCGCGACGCCGCTGCTCATCGCCGGCATGGGCGAGCTGGTGGTGGAGAAATCCGGCGTCCTCAACCTGGGCCTCGAGGGCATGATGGCGGTCGGCGCGGCCTGCGGTTTCGCCGTGGCCATCCTCACCGGGTCGACGGTGCTCGGCATCCTCGCCGCCGTCGGTGCGGGCGTTCTCCTCTCGGCGGTGTTCGCGTTGCTGGTCCTGGGCTTCGCGGCGAACCAGGTGGCGTCCGGTCTTGCGCTAACCATCCTCGGGCTCGGGCTGTCCGGACTGATCGGCGCCGGCTTCGTCGGCACGAACCGCGAAGCGGTGCCGTCGATCTTCATTCCCGGGCTGACGACGCTGCCGGGCGGCACGCTGCTCTTCGGCCAGAACCCGTTCGTCTACGCCTCGCTCGCCATCGCCTTCGGCACGCTGTGGTTCCTCGGGCGCAGCCGCGCCGGACTGACGCTGCGCTCGGTCGGCGAGAGCCACGTGTCGGCGCACTCGCTCGGCCTGCCCGTCCTCAAGGTCCGGCTGGCCGCGATCCTGTTCGGCGGTGCCTGCGCGGGCCTGGCGGGCGCGTATCTCTCGCTGGTCTACACTCCGTTCTGGTCGCCGGGCATGACGGCCGGACGCGGGTGGATCGCGCTGGCGCTCGTGGTGTTCGCGTCGTGGCGCCCGCTGCGGCTGGTGTTCGGCGCGTATCTGTTCGGCGGCGCGACCGTGCTTCAGTTGCACGCGCAGGCGGCGTCCATCGGCTTCCCGTCCCAGCTTCTGTCCGCCTTCCCCTACGTGGCGACCATCCTGGCCCTTGTCGCCATGTCGGCGGGCCGCCGTTCGGCCGCCGCGCCGGGATCTCTCGGAACCCCTTTTGTGCCGGATCGCTGAGCCTTAACGTGGGCGACAGGGCCGGCACGGGCGCGGCCACGTCGCTTCGAGACCAAGACAGCCCACAGTGGAGAACAGGATGCGTCAACTCATCAAGGCGGCCGCCGTCGCGGCGCTGGCGGTTGGGCTCGCCGGGCCGGCCACGGCCCAGGAAAAGCTCAAGATCGGCTTCATCTATGTCGGCCCGGTGGGCGACTTCGGCTGGAGCTACCAGCACGACCAGGGTCGCAAGGCCATCGAGAAGGCCTTCCCGGGCAAGGTCGAGACGACCTATCTCGAGAACGTGCCGGAGGCCGACAGCGAGCGCTCCATCGAGCAGCTTGCCCGCACCGGCCACAAGCTCATCTTCACGACCTCCTTCGGCTTCATGGAGCCGACGCTGAAGGTGGCGAAGAAGTACCCGAACGTCATGTTCGAGCACGCCACCGGCTACAAGCGCGACAAGAACGTCGCGACCTACTCGGCCAAGTTCCACGAAGGGCGCTACGTCATCGGCCAGATCGCCGGCAAGATGACCAAGACCAACACGCTGGGCTACGTCGCCTCGTTCCCGATCCCGGAGGTCGTCGCCGGCATCAACGCGTTCTACCTCGGCGCGCTGTCGGTGAACCCGAACGTCAAGGTCAAGGTGGTGTGGGCGAACACCTGGTTCGACCCGGGCAAGGAGGCGGACGCCGCCAAGGCGCTCCTGGCGCAGGGCGCCGACATCATCAGCCAGCACACCGACAGCCCGGCCCCGCAGCAGCAGGCCGAGGCGGCCGGCAAGATGGGCTTCGGCCAGGCATCCGACATGATCCGCTTCGCGCCCAAGGCGCAGCTCACCGCCATCATCGACGACTGGAGCGCCTACTACATCGAGCGCACCAAGGCGATGCTCGAAGGCAAGTGGGCGTCGAAGGACACCTGGGGCGGCTTCGCCGAGGACATGGTCCACATGGCGCCCTACACCAACATGCCCGACGACGTGAAGAAGATGGCCGAGGCGACGCAGGCCGCCATCAAGGCCGGCACGCTGAACCCGTTCAAGTGCCCGGTCTTCGACCAGGAGGGCAAGGAAGTGCCGTGCAAGGGCAACGGTGCCCTGTCCGACGAGCAGGTGGTCGGCATGAACTTCTACGTGAAGGGCATCGACGACAAGCTGCCGAAGTAGTCCGGTCCGCCGGAGCAGGGCGGGGGCGGCGCTGGCGGCGCCCCCGCTTCCTGCCGGGCGCCGGATCAGGCCGAGGCCGGACGGTCCTGCACCTGGATGGCCGGCGGGCCGAGTCGTTCGACCTGCCCCTGCGCCACGATCTCCTCCATCCGGGCGATGGCGACCTGCGGATCACGCCAGTTCAGCCCCGCGGCGGCGGGGGCCATCGGCCAGTCGAAGTCCCACCAGGCCAGGGCGGCGAGGCGCTCGACGAGGTCGTCCGCGAACCGCAGCCTGACGGTCCGCGCCGGATTGCCCACGACGACGGCGAAGGGCGGGACGTCCTTGGCGACGACCGCGCCCATGCCGACGACCGCGCCATGGCCGATCGTCACACCGGGCAGGACGCGACAATGGGCGGCCAGCCACACGTCATGCCCGATGACGACCCGCTCGCCGGCCTTGTCGTAGGGTTGCGGCGTCCAGGCCTGTCCGCCGAAGAGTCCGTCATAGAAGGCAGGCGAGGTTGAGATGCTCTCGACCGGGTGGTTCGACCCGCCGGCGGCCACGTTGTTGCCGATGCTGCAGTAGCGACCCACATCGGTGAAGAGCAGGTGCCCGAAGGGCGCCACGTAGCTGTAGCTGCCGAAGGTGCAGTCGCGCACCGCCACGTTGTTGAAGAAGTGGACCTTGCGCTCGAACAGCACGGTGCCGTGCAGCAGCGCGGACGGATGCACGACGACGTCGAAGGATTTCAGGCGCTGGAGATGGGGCGATACCGACATCGCGTTCTCCGCCGCATCACACGGCGACGCCGTGCAGGTCGTACGCGTCAGCCCGCTCGACCTTCACCGTGACGATGTCACCCGTGCGCAGCGGACGGCGCGAGGCGACGTAGACGGCTCCGTCGATCTCGGGAGCGTCCCACTGCGATCTTCCCTTGGCCACCGTGGTTCCGGCCTCGTCGATGATCACCTTGATCCGCCGCCCGACGCGGGACTGCAGCCGCTTCGCGCTGATCGCCTGCTGCGCGGCCATGAAGCGCTCCCAGCGGGACTGCTGGACGTCCGGCGGCACGGCCGGTAGCCCGAGGTCGTTCGCGGTCGCGCCCCTGACGGGCTCGTACTTGAAGCAGCCGACGCGCTCGAGCTTCGCCTCGCCGAGCCATTGCAGCAGGAACTCGAAATCCTCTTCCGTCTCGCCGGGGAAGCCGACGATGAACGTTGAGCGAATGGCGAGGTCCGGGCAGATCTCGCGCCAGCGGCGGATGCGGTCCGCCGTCTTTTCCTGCGACGCGGGCCGGCGCATGGCTTTCAGCACCGTCGGGGATGCGTGCTGGAACGGAATGTCCAGATAGGGGAGCACGATCCCCTCCGCCATCAGTTCCACCACCTCGTCGACATGGGGATAGGGATAGACGTAGTGCAGGCGGACCCAGGCGCCGAGGCTTCCGAGTTCGCGCGACAGGTCGAGGAAGCGCGCGCGAACCTCGCGGTCCTGCCATTGCGACGGGGCGTACTTGATGTCGACGCCGTAGGCGGACGTATCCTGGGAGACGACGAGGAGTTCCTTGACCCCTGCCGCGACGAGTTTCTCGGCTTCCCTCAGCACGTCCGCCGCGGGCCGGGAGACGAGGTCGCCGCGCAGCTTGGGGATGATGCAGAAGGTGCAGCGGTTGTTGCAGCCCTCGGAAATCTTGAGATAGGCGTAGTGGCGCGGGGTGAGCTTGATCCCCTGCGGCGGGACGAGGTCGAGGAACGGGTCGTGCGCCGGCGGCACGGCTTCGTGGACCGCGCCCATGACGCTCTCGTAGGCTTGCGGCCCGGTGATCGCCAGCACGTTGGGGAAACGCTCGCGGATCTGCTCGGGCTCGGCGCCCATGCAGCCCGTCACGATGACCTTGCCGTTCTCCGACAGCGCCGCCCCGATCGCATCCAGCGACTCCGCCTTGGCGCTGTCGAGGAAGCCGCAGGTGTTGACGATGACCGCATCGGCGCCCTGGTGCGTCTTGACGAGCTCGTAACCCTCCGCGCGCAACCGCGTGATGATCCGCTCGCTGTCGACGAGCGCCTTCGGGCAGCCCAGCGAGACGAACGAGATCTTGGGCAGCGGAACCTTGGGCTGGGCCGTCATCGAAATCCTTGGGAGCATGGCCCGGCGGAACGCGGCCGGGCGGCCGATGCTCCATACCGCTTCGATGGAGGCAGGTAAATCGTGACGACGGAACGCAGCGCGGCGGCATGACGTTCTCGTTGGGGAGAGCCCCGCGGCCACGAGACGCCCGGGGCAGAAAGGAGCCCCGATGAATCCGACCCGCCGCAACGCCATGGCCATCCTCGCGCTGCCCCTGCTGCACGCCGGCCTGACCGGGAGGGCGATGGCGGCTTCACCGTCCTTTTCCTTCGACGAGGTGATCGCGCTGGCGCGCGCCCGGGCCGAAAGCCCCTTCGTGCCCGAGCAGAAACGTCTGCCGGCCCAGCTCGCCGGCATCGACTACGACGCCTGGCGCGATATCCGCTTCAAGCCCGACGCCGCGCTCCTGGACGGCGCCTTCCGCATGCACATGTTCCATCCAGGCTTCCTCTTCAAGCATCCGGTGGACATCTCCATCGTGCGGGACGGGCAGGCGGAGCCGGTGGCCTACGACCCCCGGTTGTTCGACACGGGGCGGAACGTCTTCTCGCCGCCGCTGCCGGCCGAACTCGGCTTCGCGGGCTTCCGGCTGCACTATCCGCTCAACCGCCCGGGCGTGATGGACGAGGTTATCGTGTTCCTCGGCGCCAGCTATTTCCGTGTGCTGTCGCGCGACCAGCGCTACGGCGTCTCGGCACGGGGCATCGCCATCGGGTCAGGCCAGGAAGGCGAGGAGTTTCCGGGCTTTACCGACTACTGGGTCGAGGATTCACCTCCCGGCGCCGGCTCGATCACGATCCATGCGATCCTCGACGGGCCATCCGTGGCGGGCGCCTACCGGTTCGTGCTCTGGCCCGGCGCGCAGACCGGCCTCGACGTCGAGGCGCATCTCTTTCCCCGCCGCAGGATCGAACGCCTCGGCATCGCGCCGATGACCTCGATGTTCTTCGTCAGCGAGAACGACCGCCGCTACCTGACCGAATTCCGGCCCGAGGTGCACGACAGCGATGGCCTGCTGCTGCACAACGGTTCCGGCGAGTGGCTCTGGCGGCCCCTGCGGAACCCGGCCGATGTCCGCATTTCCAGTTTCTTCGACAAGGTGCCGCGGGGCTTCGGGCTCATGCAGCGCGAGCGCGACTTCGGTCGCTACGAAGACCTCGAGGCACGCTACGACCTGCGGCCCAGCTACTGGATCGAGCCGCAGGGCGACTGGGGAGAAGGGCGGGTCGAACTCGTCGAACTGCCCGGCCGCGACGAGACCGAGGACAACATCGTCGCCTTCTGGGTCGGCAAGGATCCGGTCGAGCCGGGCGAACCGCTGGTGCGATCCTGGAAAATGAGGGTGCTCGGCAGCGGCGCGGACCTGCACAGCGGAGGGCGTGTCCGCGCGACCTTCCAGGGCGAAGCACGACCGGCCGGCGCAAAATCGGCGGCGTCGCCGCATACGCGCCGGTTCATCGTCGACTTCACCGGCGGCGAGCTGTCCTATTTCCTGCACAAGCCGGATCTCATCGAACTGGTGCCCAGCGTCTCGCGCGGACGGATCGACCGGCATTTCCTGGTGCCCCATCCCGTCGTCGACGGCTTCAGGGCCGGCATCGACGTCGCCGTCGAGCCCGGGGGCACGACGGACATCCGCGCCTATCTGCGCGCAGGCGACCGGGCGCTGACGGAGACCTGGACCTTCCCCTGGACCAACGCGACGGCCTGACGCCCGGCCGGTGGCCGCTTTGCTGTTCATAGCCGGCGGGCCGAACTGGCGCCGGCCTGCCGCGCTGGCATATCGTTTGCGTGATCGAAGGGGAGCGACCGCGGGCGAACCCGGCGCCTTGGGCCATCACGTGAGGGGAGTTCAGGACATGACCGATTTTTCGGCAATCGACCGCCGTAAAGTTCTTTTGCTGGGCGGTGGGATCGCCGCGCTTGCGGCGGGCAGCGGGCCTGCCTTCGCGCAGAAGGCGAAGCCGATCAAGGTGGCGGCCATCTACACCGTGCCCGTCGAGCAGCAGTGGGTCTCGCGCATCGACAAGGCGCTGAAGGCGGCGCAGGCGCGCGGCGACGTCACGTACAAGTTCTCCGAGAACGTCGCCAACACCGACTATGAGCGCGTGATGCGGCAGTACGCGCAGGAGGGCAACGACCTCGTGGTGGGCGAGGCCTTCGCCGTCGAGCGCGCCGCGCGCAAGGTCGCGTCCGACTATCCGAAGACCGCCTTCCTGATGGGCTCGTCCTTCGGCCCCACGAAGCCGAACTTCGCCGTCTTCGACAACTGGATCCACGAGCCGTCCTTCCTCACCGGCATGGTGGCCGGCAAGGCGACGAAGTCGAACATCATCGGCATGGTCGGCGGCTACGCCATCCCCGAGGTCAACCGGCTGATGTTCGCCTTCATGGACGGCGCGCGCTCGGTGAACCCGAAGGTGAAGTTCATCGTCTCCTTCATCAACTCCTGGTACGACCCGCCGAAGGCCAAGGAAGCCGCCTTCGCGATGATCGACAAGGGTGCGGACGTCATGTACGCGGAGCGCTTCGGCGTGACGGACGCCGCCAAGGAGCGCGGCGTCAAGGCCATCGGCAACGTCATCGACACGGCGGCGCAGTATCCCGGCGTCATCATCGCCTCGGCGCTCTGGCACATGGAACCCACCATCGACCGCGCCGTGAAGGCGGTGATGGCCGGCACCTTCGAGGCGTCCGACTACGGGCAGTACAGCTTCATGGCCTATGGCGGCGCCTCGCTCGCCCCGCTCGATCCCAAGCTCGTCCCGGCGGACGTGATCGAACTCGTCAAGGCCAAGGAGAAGGAGATCGCCGACGGCCTGTTCCGCGTCGACGTGAACGACGCCGAGCCGAAGTCGACGCTCTGACGGCCGCCCCGCGCGCCTTAGCCCGCGGCCGGCCCCGGTCCGGCCGCGGCAGCTTCGCGCGAAGGGTTCCCGAGCGATGACATCCTCCTTCATCCCGGCCGGGACGTCCGGCGGCGCGCCGGCGCGCCGCACGGTCCTGGCGTTGCGCGGCATCACCAAGCGCTTCGGCCCGCTGGTCGCCAACGACGGCATCGACCTCGACCTCGCCGCCGGCGAGATCGTCGCGCTGCTGGGCGAGAACGGCGCCGGCAAGACCACCTTGATGAACATCCTCTTCGGTCACTACGTGGCCGACGAAGGCGAGGTACTCGTGGCCGGCGGCGATGGCGGGCTGGTCCCGCTCCAGCCCGGATCGGCCGATGCCGCGCTGGCGGCCGGCATCGGGATGGTGCACCAGCATTTCACGCTGGCCGAGAACCTGTCCGGCTTCGACAACATCGTGCTGGGAACGCGCCCGCTCTGGTCGCTCGGCACGGGCGGGCGCCCGGCGCGCGACCGGGTGGAGCGCATCGCGCGCGAATCCGGCCTCGGCGTCGACCTCGACGTTCCGGTCTCGCGTCTTTCCGTGGGCGAGAAGCAGCGCGTCGAGATCCTCAAGGCGCTCTACCGCGACGTGAAGGTGCTCATCCTCGACGAGCCGACCGCGGTGCTGACGCCGCAGGAGGCCGAAGGACTGGCCGACATCGTCCGCAACCTCGCCGGCCGCGGCCTCGCGGTCATCTTCATCAGCCACAAGCTGGCGGAGGTGATCGCGCTGTGCGAGCGCGTCGTCGTCCTGCGCGGCGGCGCCAAGGTCGCCGACCGCGCGACGGCGGGCGCCGACCGGGCCATGCTGGCGGAGATGATGGTGGGCCGCAGCATCGAGGTGCGAAGGTCCGCGCCGCGCAGCGTCGGCGAGCCGGTGCTCGTCCTCGAACGTGTCAGCGCCGCGATGGGCCGGCGCGACCGGCTGGTCGAGGCCTCGCTCGCCGTGCGGTCGGGCGAGATCGTCGGCATCGCCGGCGTCTCGGGCAACGGGCAGGGGACGCTGGCCGCGCTTCTGGCCGGCCTTGCCGCCCCGAAGGCGGGGCGCCTCGTCGTCCTGGGCGACGGCGTCACCGGGGACGATCCGCGTGCGATGGTGGCGCGCGGCGTCGGGCGCGTGCCGGAGGACCGGCACCGCGAGGGCAGCATCGGCTCGCTCTCCATCGCCGAGAACTTCGTCCTGGAGCGGCTGCAGGGTGGCGCGTACCAGCGCTGGGGCTTCCTCGACCGCGGACGCATCCGCGCCGAGACGGAACGCATCATCCAGGCATTCGACGTGCGCTGTCCCGGCCCGGACGCTCCGATCCGCCTGCTGTCGGGCGGAAACATGCAGAAGGTGATCCTCGCGCGCGCGCTCGACGGCGATCCGCGCCTCGTCCTCGCCCACCAGCCGACGCGCGGGCTGGACGTCGCCGCCACGGCCGACATCCACCGCCGGCTTCTGGCGGCCCGCGAGCGCGGCGCCGGCGTTCTGCTGATCTCCGAGGACCTCGACGAGATCTTCGCCCTCGCCGACCGGATCGCCGGGATTCACCACGGCGAACTCAGCCCGGCCTTTCCGGCCGCGGCGCTCGACCAGCGCAGCGTCGGCCTGCTGATGGCCGGCCAGGATCCGGGGATCGCGGCATGATCCGCTTCGTCCGCCGCGACACCGTTCCGCTCTGGCTCTCGATCGCCGCGCCGGTCGGCGCGGGCATCGCCGCGCTGTTGCTCACCGCGATTCCGCTCGCCGTCAGCGGCGCACCCATCGTCCGCGGCTTCGCCCTGCTGTTCGAGGGCTCCGTCGGGTCGGTCTTCGCCCTGACGGAGACGATGTCGCGCGCCACGCCGCTCATCTTCACGGGGCTGGCCGCCGCGGTGGCCTTCCGCGCGCGGCTTTGGAACATCGGCGCCGAGGGCCAGCTCTACGCCGGCGCCATGGCGGCGGTGGTGGTTGGGACCGGGGCGATAGCCGCCCCCGCCTTCGTGCTCGTGCCGCTCGTGCTCGTCGCCGGTGCCGCGGCGGGGGCCGCCCTGCTGCTCGGTCCCGTGTTCTTCAAGTCCCGCTTCGGCGCGGACGAGGTCGTCACGACGCTGCTGATGAACTTCATCGTCATCCTGTTCGTGCAGATGATGCTGGAGGGGCCGCTGAAGGACCCGATGAGCCTTGGCTGGCCGCAATCGGAGCCGATGGTCGACGAGGCGGTCCTGCCGAAGCTGGTCGACCGCATGCGGGTGCATGCCGGCCTGCTCGTCGCCGTCGCGTGCGCCGTCGCGAGCCATGTCCTCCTCGCGCGCACGCTGTGGGGCTTCCAGATCCGGGCGGTGGGCGAGAACGTCGCCGCCGCGCGGTACGCCGGCGTGCCCATGGGCCGCACGCTGCTGCGGGTCGCCCTGCTGTCGGGCGGCTTCGCCGGTCTCGCCGGCGCCTGCGAGGTCGCCGGCCTCAAGGGCTATCTCACCGCGGACCTGTCGCCGGGGTTCGGCTATGCCGGCATCGTCGTGGCGATGCTGGCCGGCCTGTCGCCGCTGGGCGTGATCCCGGCGGCGCTGTTCGTGGCGGGCGTGTTCGTCGGTGCCGACACGATGAGCCGCAGCATCGGCGTGTCGAACTACCTCGCCGATCTCGTCGTCGCGATGTCGCTGCTGTGCGTCATCCTCGGCGGGCTGTTCGTGCGCTACGAGGTGCGCTTCGTGCGGCGCGGGGCGACGGCATGATGGAGGCGCTCGAAATCCTCCTGCAGCCGAGCTTCTGGGCGGCGGCGATCCGCATTGCGACGCCGCTGATCTTCGGCGTCCTTGGCGCGCTGCTGTGCGAGCGGGCGGGCGTGCTCAACCTCGGGATCGAGGGCATCTTCGTGGCCGGCGCCATGGCGGGGTGGTTGGCCGTCTATCTCGGCCTGCCGCTGTGGGGCGGCGTCGCCGTTGCGGCGCTGACCGGAGCGGCCTTCGGCCTGCTTCACGCCGTGCTGACCGTCCCGCTCGGCCTGTCGCAGCACGTGACGGGGATCGGCGTGACGCTGCTGGCCACCAGCATGAGCTATTTCGGCTATCGCGTCGCCTTTCCGAACGTGACGTCGCCGCCCCGGATCGAGGCGTTCAGGCCGCTGGATCTCGGTCCGCTGCGCGATGTGCCGTTCCTTGGCCCGATCCTGGCGCAGCAGACGGCGCTCACTTGGCTGGCCTTCGCCTGCGTCGCCGTGCTCGGCCTCGTTTTGGCCCGCACCCAGCTCGGCCTTGCCGTGCGGGCGGTCGGGGACAACCCCGCGGCGGTCGAGTCGCAGGGGCTTTCGGTGACGGCCATCCGCATGGGCGCCGTCGTCGCCGGCTCGGCGCTGATGGCCGTGGGCGGCGCCTTCCTGACGATGTCCGCGTTCAACGCCTTCTTCTTCGGCATGATCAGCGGGCGGGGCTGGGTCTGCATCGCGCTGACGGTCTTCGCCTCGTGGCGGCCGGGGAAGGCGCTCGTCGGCGCGCTGCTGTTCGGCGCGTTCGATGCCTACCAGCTGCGCTTGCAGACGGTGTCGGGCGGCGTCGTGCCGAGCCAGATCTTCCTGATGCTGCCCTATGTCTTCTCCATCGTCGCGCTGCTGGTGGCGGCGCGGCGCGCCGACTATCCGCGCGCGCTGATGCAGCCTTATTTCAAGGGGCAGCGCTGAGGCTCGACCTGTCGCCGGCGGCCGGGGCAGGGGTGTCGCCGCCGGGCCGGCCGTCCCCGAACAGGGCGAGGAAGACCGCGCCCGCCTCGCGCATGTGCCGGTCGAGCAGGGTGTCGGCCTGCATGCGGTCGCCCCGCAGGACGGCTTCTGCGATGGCCGCATGGTCCGCGTGGCCGAGCAGGCTGATGAACCTCGGATTGGGCGACGGTGCGCCGGGCTCCGCATGGCGGCGCAGCATGGCAGCCCGGTAGCGCTCGATCTGGTCGAGCGTCAGGCGGTGGAAGCGACGCAGCCACGGCAATTCCGTGCCGGCCATCAGCGCCTCGTGGAAGGTGTCGTGGGCGCGGCTCCATTCGGCGAAGTCGGCGCTGCGCTGTCCCGGCGCAGGGGGCTTCGTGCGCAGCAGCGCTTCCAGCGCGGCCTCGACGCCGAGCCGCCAGCGCGGATGGCGTGCCTGCATCGACAGCAGGACCGCATCCCGCTCGAAGCCGAGGCGAAGGTTCAGAAGATCCGACAGCTCGGCGGCCGACAGCGGCGCGACCCGAAACCCGCGCTGCGGCAGCGCGACCACCATGTGCTCCGCCGCCAGCCGCGACAGCGCCTCGCGGATCGGCGTCGTGCCGAGTTCGAACCGCTTGCTCAGGTCGGCGGGGCTCAGCCGGGCCAGCGGTGGCGGGTCGCCGTCCATGATCGCGCGGCGCAGGACGGCGTAGGCCTCTTCGGACAGGCTCTTGCTGGACGTTCCGGTCATCAGAGTTCGGTCCGGACGGTCCAGAGCTCGGGGAAGAAGGAGTATTCCAGCGCGCGCTTCAGGTAGGACACGCCCGCCGTCCCGCCCGTTCCGCGCTTGTGCCCGATGATCCGCGTCACCGTCCCGAGGTGCCGGAAGCGCCATTGCTGGAAGGCATCCTCGAGGTCGACGAGCTTCTCGGCGAGTTCGTAGAGGTCCCAGTATCGGTGCGGGTCGCGGTAGACCTGCGTCCACGCGGCGAGCACGCTGTCGTTGGCGGCGTGGGGGACGCTCCAGTCGCGCTCGACGACGTCGGCATCGATGGCGAAGCCGCGCCGTGCCAGCGCCCGCAGCGCCTCGTCGTAGAGGCTGGGGGCGGCGAGCACCTTGCGCAGGTGCTCCAGCGTGTCGGGCTGGTGCTTGAACGGCGAAAGGAACGCCTCTCGCTTGTTGCCGAGCATGAACTCCAGTTCACGGTACTGGTGCGACTGGAAGCCCGAGGCGGGGCCGAGCTTGTCGCGAAAGCGCAGGTAGTCGGAGGGCGTCATCGTCGACAGGATCGACCAGCTTTCGATGAGGATCGCCTGGATGCGCGAGACGCGGGCGAGCATCTTGAACGAGGGTCCGAGCGCGTCCCCCGCGATCGAGGCCTTGGCGGCATGCAGCTCGTGCAGCATCAGGCGGACCCAGAGTTCGGTCGCCTGGTGGATGACGATGAACAGCATCTCGTCATGCTCGTCGCTGACCGGCCGCTGCAGGGTCAGCAACGCGTCGAGTTCGAGATAGCGGCCATAGGTGAGGTGGCTGCGGTCGAACTCGGTATGGGCGCCTTCGGGAAGGCGGCCGTAGCCGTTCGGGACGTCGGCCATGGGAGTCTCCCTCGTTCAGGTCACCTTGGCCCGCCGCTGGAACCGCTCCTGCGCCCACTCGCGGGTCAACATGACCTGCAGCACGTGCTCGGTAAGGTCCCAGACGTCCGTGAAGCGGGCGTAGAGGGGGCAGAAGCCGAAGCGCAGCACGTCCGGCGCCCTGAAGTCGCCGATGACGTTGCGGGCGATCAGCGCCTGCATGATGGCGTAGCCCTCCGGGTGGCACAGCGACACCTGGCTGCCGCGCTGGCGGCCGTCGCGCGGAGCGCCGAGCGTGAAGCCGAGTTCGCCGCATCGCTGGTCGACCAGGGCGATGAACAGGTCGCCGAGCTTGATGCTCTTCTCCCGGACCTGCTCCATCGACACGTCGTCGAACGCGTCGAGGGCCGCATCGAGGGCGACCAGCGACAGGATGTTCGGCGTGCCGCAGATGAAGCGGCCGATGCCGTCCGCCGGGCGGAAGTCGAGGTCGAAGGCGAAGGGAGCGGCGTGGCCGAGCCATCCGGTGAGCGGCGAGCGGGCGGCCGCCTGGTGGCGCGGCGCGACATAGAGCCAGGCCGGGGCCCCGGGTCCGCCGTTCAGGTACTTGTAGGAGCACCCGACGGCGAGGTCGACGCGGCAGCCGGCAAGGTCGACGGGCAGGGCGCCGGCGGAATGCGCGAGGTCCCACAGCACCAGAGCGCCGGCGGCATGGGCCTTCGCGGTGATGGCGGCCATGTCGTGCAGCCGGCCGGTGCGATAGTCGACATGGGTCAGCATGACGAGCGCCGTGTCCGGTCCGATGGCCTCGCCCACGTCCTCCGGCGGCACGGTTCTCACGCGCACGCCCTTGTCCATCAGTTCGGCGGCGCCGGACGCGACGTAGAGGTCGGTCGGGAAGTTGCCGGTGTCGGAGAGGATGGTGTTGCGGCCGGGATTCAGGGCCAGCGCGGCGCAGACGAGCTTGTAGAGGTTCACCGACGTGCTGTCGGCGGAGATGATGCTGCCCTCCTCGGCGCCGACGAGCCGGCCGATGCGGGCCCCGACGCGGGCGGGAAGGTCGATCCAGCCGTTCACGTTCCAGCTGCGGATCAGGTCGTGCCCCCACTGGCGACGCACCGCATCCTCCATCCGGGCCGGCACGGAGGCGGGGAGGGGGCCGAGCGAGTTTCCGTCGAGATAGATCACGCCCGGTGGCAGCAGGAACATGTCGCGTCGGGCGGCGAGCGGATCGCGGCTGTCCAGCGCGACGAGGTCGGAACGGTTGATCATGCCGGTCGATCCTGGTTTTGGACGGGGAGTGTGCGCAGGGCGGCCCGGAGCGGCGCGGCGTCGCAGCCCGCGATGCGCAGCGGCAGGGCAATCAGTTCGTAGTCGCCGGCGGCGGCATGCTGCAGGTCGAGGCCCTCGACGATGCAGATGCCCGCCGCATGGATGGCGTGGTGCGCGTCCATCGTCTTCGAGTCCGCGGGATCGACCGAGGCCGCGTCGACGCCGACCAGCCGCACGCCGCGGGCGGCCAGCGCCCGGACCAGGTCGACGGACAGGCCCTTGAGGTCGCCGTCCCACGTGTCCGGGATCCGGTCGTACTGCCGGATCAGCACGCGCTCGACCCGCTCCGGAAGGAAGGGGAGCACGTCGTGCACGTCGATGACGGCTCCCGCCGAGCGGGCGTCGACGACCCGGCAGGGGCCGACGAACGTGTCGAGGGGGAGTTCGTCGATGGCCGCCCCGTCGGCGGCGAAATGAAGCGGCGCGTCGGCGTGGGACCCGACATGGCTGGACAGCGTGATGCGGGAGACGTTCACCGGGCAGCCCGGTCCGATGGACCATGTGCGCTCGACGGAGAACGGCGTGTCGCCCGGCCAGCCCGGCATTCCCCTTTGAAAAGGTGGGCTTATGTCGATGAGACTCATGGCCAATCCAAAACTATATTTTTTCAGGCTAGGGTAATGTCACGTCCATGTCATCCCCTCGTCCGCTTCGCGTGGCAGGGATGCGGCAAGGCCAAAGAGGCGCTAACATTGCTAGCGGAGGTCGCTGCGGCGCGGGTCTCCCATGCAAAAGCTGAACTGGTGCGGCGCCGGCGCGTTTGGATGATGCAACGCGAAAGGATCCTGTTCGTGCCTCCCCGACCGAAGAAGACGACTCCCCTGCCTCCCCTCAAGGTTCGCCAGGAACCGCCGACGCTCGACGAGGCCATCGTCGCCGCCCGTTGCCTGGCCGATGACGACGACCAGATCGCGGAGATCGCCGCGGGCCTGATGGGCGTCACCGTGCAGGAGGCCATGACCAAGATCGCCGCCTCGCAGCGCCGGACGCTGACCTCGGCCGCGACGACCGCCGCCTCGGCGCGTGGCGGCGGCACCTTCGTCGTCGAGCGACGCCGGTCGATCGTCAAGCCCGGCACGGTCGCCGGCGGCCTTCGCCCGACGGTGAAAAGGCCTTGAGCGGCCTGACGGTCGGCGATCCGGCCCGGCTGGGCTTCTGTCCCGACCGCCTTCAGCGCATCGCCGGCTGGATGGACGGCTATGTCGCGAGCGGCCGCCTTCCCGGCATGACGACCCTCGTCATGCGCCGTGGCGAGATCGCCTGGCTGCGCTCCTGCGGCTTCGCCGACGTGGAGCGGCGCAAGCCGCTTCGGGAGGATTCCCTGTTCCGCATCTACTCGATGACGAAGCCTCTCACGAGCCTCGCCATCATGATGCTCTACGAGCGCGGGCTCTTCCAGCTCGACGACCCGATCTCGCGTTTCCTGCCCGCCTTCCGCTCCATGCGCGTCTTCACCGACGGCAGCACCGCGAAATGGGACAGCGTCCCGGCGCAGCGCGAGATCACGTTCCGCGACCTGCTCACCCATACCTCCGGCCTGACCTACGGCTTCATGGATGCCCACCCGGTCGACGCCCTGTACCGGTCTCGCGGCATCGACTTCAGTTCGTCCGACGAGGACCTGGCCGTTCTGGTCGAGCGACTGGCCGGTCTTCCGCTGCTGTCGCAACCGGGAAGCCGTTGGAACTACAGCGTTTCCACCGACGTTCTAGGCCACCTCGCCGCCGTCATCTCCCACCGCCCCTTCGATCAATTCATGCGCGAGGAGATCCTCGAGCCGCTCGGCATGGTTGATACCGGCTTCGTCGTGCCGGCGGGGCAACTCGACCGCCTCACGGCCAACTACGTTCCCGGCGAAGGCGGTGCGCTCGTGCTGGCGGACGATCCGGCCGACAGCCGGTTTTCCAGGCCGCGTTTGGCGTCTGGCGGTGGTGGGCTTGTCTCGACGGCCGCCGACTACCTGCGCTTCTGCCGACTTCTGCTCAACCGGGGCCATCTCGACGGCGTTCGACTGCTGGGGCGCAAGACCGTCGACCTGATGATGGCCAACCATCTTCCGGGCGACATCGCCGACATGGGCAAGTCGCGTTTCTCGGAATCGACCTATGTCGGTATCGGTTTCGGGCTCGGCTTCTCGGTGATGCTCGATCCTGCGAAGGCGCAGATCGTGGGCACGCCCGGGGAGGTCGCGTGGGGCGGGGCGGCGAGCACGGCGTTCTGGGTGGACCCTGCGGAGGACCTGGCGGTCATCCTGCTCACGCAACTGATGCCGTCCTCGACCTATCCGATCCGGCGCGAACTGAGGGTGCTCAGCTACCAAGCCCTGGTCGATTGAACGGCCGCTTCCGCACTGGCTGCAAAAGGGCGGCGCGCTCCTGCGGGGTACGCCAGTCCCCCATCGCCCAGAGGACCAGCAGGCACAGCGGCGTGACGAACGCGAAGAGCTCGATGGACACGATGCCCGCATACATCAGGATCAGCATGCCTGCGAGCAGGCTGGCTATCGAGGTCGAGACCGGTACGACGATTCGCGACATAGGACCCGTTACTCTCTCTTTAACAGCCTGCGGCTCTCGTTGAACTTGATCCTAGAAGGATGAAAAAAAGTGTCACCATAGGGGCAGGCGGCTGACCAAACCGAGACGCAGTCCTCGGCGGCGTACCTCAGGTCCGAGTCGTTGGTCTTAAGTCGAAGACCAAAAGGACCAGACTGCAGGCTGATGTTTCCTCGAAATTTACGCGTATCCTGTGGGCTTCCTTGACCAATGGATCTCCCATGAGTCGATACAGTCTTTTCGTGGGTGCCATCGGCGGGGGTCTCTTCCTCTGTGCGGCGTTGATCGGGAGCCTCGCGACCAGCAGGTTCGATCCATACTCGCTGGTTGCTGCCGCCATCGTCGCCGTTGGGTTTGCACTGACGACCAAATAGTCGCCTGTTTTCCCCTGTTTTCAGCTTGGCCCGGACAGGGTCCCTCGTTCAACCGGACTGATGTCAGCCGCAATGGCGGCAAAGGTCCGTGACGCTGCGCCGCAAAGGCTCGATCTTGAGCAGCCTTGGCCTTGCCCGGAGGCGGCGCTGGAAATCCTGATGCAAATCGAGGTCCGGCTGGCGCCCTCGTTCGACCTGCTCGCGTTGTTGCAAGCCCCTTCAGGCCCGCCGGAGATCCGCGCTGCCTCCGCTCGGGCTGCGCTTCAGTCCGCTAGGAGGCAAACGGTCAACCTTGATCCGTCTTGGCGGCGACGTGCGACGTTGACAGTCTTCGGGCGACGGGGAATCCGGCTTCGGTGTCCACGACACTGCCGGAACGCCATCCCGGCAGAACACTGAGGCAAGCGAGGAACGAGTGGGTTCACGCCGTACCGCGATAGGTTTGCGGGCCTACTCGTTTCGCCATCGACTTCCCCAGTTCGATCGAGGGCGCCTCGACATAGCGATGAGCCAAGACAACGACGATTGCCGTGACGGGGATGGCAATCAAGACGCTGACGTAGAGAGGCACGCGTCCGCTCAGCGCGTGCGCTACGAGCAGCAATACGGGAAGGTGAAACAGATAGAGGGAATACGATATCTTGCCGAGGTAGGTGAGCGGACGGGTGTTCAGTAGCCGCTTCAGGGGAGCGAAGGTGAGTGCGATGGCCATGGGGGCGCCAGCACCAATGGCGACGAGGTAATCGGAAAGCCCGGTATGGTCGAGAGCGAGGATGCGGAAGAGGGCCGTCGCTCCGGCAAGGCTGGCAACGGCGACCGACAGGACGACGCCCGGGGAATGACGGTCGATCACCTCGCCGAGAGCCATTCCGACTGCGAAAGGCGCGATGTAGAACATGCTCATCGGGATGCCCAGGGCAATCGTGTCTGGAACCCAGAACTGCGACTGCCCTGCCGCGGACAGGATGGAGTAGCCGACCACCGAAATGCAGAACGCCGCTGCAAGCCCGAGTGCCACAGAGCGCGCGAACACGATCGCCAGCAGCGGGATCACCAGCGAAATCCGCATTTCGTGAATGAGGCTCCAGGTCACGACGTTGAGCTGGACATGCGGGCGAACCCCGGTCATGGCGAGGTGGCCGAGGACGGTCGATGCGTCGAGCCTCACCCAGTAGTCGTTCATGCTTGAACTGGCCTCGGGAACCGGCCCTTTGGCGAACATCAGCATTCCAAGCGCTGCAAAGGCGATCGAGGCTGCATACGGTCCATAGATCCTGATGAACCTGCGCAGGGCGAAGGCCGTGTACGTTTCGCTCCCCCGCCTGAGGGCGCGGTAAAGCACGAAGCCGCTGAGAACGAAGAAGAACACGACCGGGATGTGGGCCTGCGGCACGAGGCGCAGCGGCGTCAGCCGAATGGCCGGGTGCAGGACATCGAACCATCCGATTCCGACCTCGGAAAAGTGAGCCGCCGCAACCCAAAGCGCCGCGATGCCCCGCATGGCGTCGAGCTCGGGGAAGCGCACTCGTCCCATTGAAATCTCTCGAACCGGCCTGGCTGCAGTATGGTCAGTTGAAGCTTGACCGTCACCCTGCATGGCCTCGGCTTTCCGATGGTTGGTTTACGGAGACCGATGGCTGGTCTCAACACCGCCCGCGCGCGCTCGAAGGTCGGGTCGAAATCTCCTGGCGCCCCGGCTTGCGGTCAGCAAGTGCAGCGATTTCAACGATGATTGGCAGAGAGGGTGTCCGCCAAACAGTCAACCGCCACTGATTAATGGCGTTCGGATAAACTCAGCCGAAGCTCTGAAAATATGAAGAAACGGCCCCGAGCAGGGATTCAGAAATTCGCCAGCATGCGCTATCGTTCGTCAATCGCGATTGACCCCCCAACCATTGAAGCTACCCTGTCGAAGATTTTCCTGTTGTTGGGATGAGGAGGCCGTCGATTGGAAGTGGTTCCACAACGGTTTGCTAGGTCATGATTACTCGCCGAACCATTGTCGCGCTGCCTCTCTTGGGGGCGGCCAGTACGGCCCGCTCCCAGGCACGAAGGGCCCGTGTAGGAATTGCAACTGCCGATACAGCCCTCGCCTACATGTCCGCCTTTCGCGAAGAAATGGCAGCGCTCGGCTGGCGGGAGTCCGACAATCTTGAGATTGTTTTCGCAGATGCCCGAGGCGATCCCTCAGTACTTGGCGCTTTAGTCGGACGCCTCGTAGACAGTCGGCCTGACGTAATCGTCTCGTCGTCGAACCGCACTCATTTTGCCGTTCGAGACGCTACAACGAGAATTCCTGTTGTGGC
>CAZJCW010000050.1:0-20438 GCA_964544365.1 uncultured Alsobacter sp. | reverse complement strand
AGGCGCAGCTGATCCTGACGCTGGGCCTTGCCCTCGTGCTGCAGAACGGGGTGCATATCCTCGTCGGCTCCCAGCCGATGTCGATCATCTCGCCGCTGTCTTCGTCGGCTTGGGAAATCCCGCTGCTTTATGACGATCTCAGCGCGCTCTTCTTCAACAAGGCGCGCACCGTGAACGCGGCGATCTGCGTCGTCCTGTCGGCGGCACTGTTCTGGTTCATCCGCAATGCGCGGCTGGGCAAGTCCCTGCGGGCGGCGGCGGCGAATCCCGAGGCAGCCCTCTACATGGGCATCGACGTCGAGCGCGCCCACCACATCGCCTTCGGACTTGGGACGGCCATCGCCGGCATCGCCGGCGGGCTGCTCGTCATCTACTACCCGGTGCAGCCGCATGTCGGCGTCGACTTCGTGATCATCATGTATGCGGGCGTCGTGCTCGGCGGCATCGGCAGCATGGTCGGCGCCTTCTGGGGCGGCATGACGATAGGCCTCGTCCAGCAGCTCTCGACGCTGGTGATGCCGATCCAGCTCCAGAACACGGCGATCTTCGTCGTGTTCGTCCTTGTCCTTCTCGTCCGCCCCCAAGGCCTCTTCGGACGCGTCACGGAGCGGGCGTGATGGGCAACCAGAAGATCACGACGAAAGGTTTCCTCATCCTCGCGACGGTGTTCGCCCTCTGGCTCGGCGCAGGCCTCGTCGTGACGAACTCCTACTACCGGCTGATCCTGACGCTGGTGCCGATCTGGGCGGTTCTCGCGATCTCCTGGAACCTCCTGTCCGGCTACAGCGGCCTCGTGTCCTTCGGCCACGCCGCCTTCTTCGGGCTCGGCGCCTTCACGGTCGGGCTGGGGATGAAGCTCTTCGACCTCACTCCATGGTTCGGCATCCCGCTGGCGACAGTCGTTGGCGCCCTGGCGGGGGCAGCGATCGGCTACCCGACCTTCCGGTTGCGGGGCACCTACTTCGCGCTCTCGATGCTCGCTTACCCTATGGCCTTCATCGCGGCATTCGAGTGGATGGGCCTGCAGGAGCTGGCCCTACCGATGAAGCGCGAAGCACCGTTGTGGTACGCGCAGTTCCCTGACTTCCGCGCCTACCTCGTCATGGCGTTGGCGCTGCTGGCGATCGCGACGCTGATCTCGCTCCGGGTGGAAGGAACGCGGTTCGGCCTCTCGCTGCTCGCGATCAAGCAGAATGAAATCGCGGCCGAGGCGGCCGGCATCCACACCTTCGCGTGGAAGATGAAGGCGATGGTGCTCAGCGCCGCCCTCGCCTCGACCGCCGGTGCGCTCTACACGATGGTGGTCCTCGTCATCACGCCGGCGAGCGTCTTCGGCGTCGTCGTGTCGGCCCAGGCGATGGTACTGACCCTCTTCGGCGGAGCCGGAACCTTCTGGGGGCCGCTGATCGGCTCGGCCGTGCTGGTGCCGCTCAGCGAGTTCCTGAACGCCGAACTCGGCCACCTGCTGCCCGGTGTCCAGGGCCTCGTGTACGGCGTAGCCATCATCTTCGTGATCCTGATGGCTCCCGAGGGGATCTACTGGCGCCTGCGGGATCATTTCTCCCGGCATCGTCGGGAGCGCGAGGCGGTCGAACGCGCCCAGGCAACGGACGCGCCCGCGCCGGCGCCCGCTGCGGAGACTTCGCGCCCCGCGCCCGGACCCGTACTTCTCGACGTGCGCGGCGTCTCCAAGACCTATGGCGGTCTTCGCGCGGTCCAGGACGTCTCCTTCGACGTTCGCGAAGGCGAAATCGTCGGCATCATCGGGCCGAACGGCGCCGGCAAGACCACCCTCTTCAACCTGCTGAACGGCATCGTCCGGCCGGACAGCGGAATCGTCATCTTCGCAGGAGAGGACATTACCGGACGCAAGCCCAACGCGATCTGCCGCGCGGGCATCGGCCGAACCTTCCAGGTGGCCCGGGCCTTCACGCGCATGACCGTGACCCAGAACGTGGTCTCCGGAGCCTTCGTCGCCCACGCCGACGACGCGGCGGCCTGGGCCGCAGCGCGCGACACGGTTGCGCGCGTGGGCCTGGGCAACCGGGCCGATACTGCGGCGGGCAATCTGACCAGCCGGGAACTCCGCCTTCTCGAACTGGGACGGGCTCTGGCCTGCAAGCCCCGTCTTGTCCTGCTCGACGAGCCTCTCGCCGGGCTCGGCGCGACAGAGACACAGGAGATGATCCGGCTGATCCGCTCACTGCCGTCGCAGGGCGTCACGGTGGTCATCATCGAGCACACCATGCGCGCGATGGTCAGCACCGTCGACCGCTTCGTGGTGCTCGACCATGGCGCCCTCCTGACAAGCGGCGAACCCGGCGAAGTCACCCGGGATCCGCGTGTGATCCAGGCCTATCTCGGCCGGAAATGGGCGGGGGCCAATGCTGCACATTGATTCCCTCGACGTCCGCTATGGCGGCCTGCACGCACTCTCGGGCGTCTCCCTGACGGTGGAGACTGGATCCTTCATCGCCGTCGTCGGCCCCAACGGCGCCGGCAAGACGACGCTGTTCAAGGCCATCTCCGGCACCGTGCGCCCGTGGTCTGGCCGGGTGCTCTTCGAGGGTCGCGACATCGCGGAAATGGCCGCGCACGAACGCCCTCACCTGGGCATTGCGCATGTGCCGGAGGGACGAAAAGTCTTCGCCGACATGACGGTGCTGGAGAACCTCGAGATGGGCGCGACCAGCAGCGCCGGCCGTGCTCACTGGCGCGAGAATCTCGAGCTCATCTTCGCGATGTTTCCGCGGCTCGCCGAGCGGCAGAGCCAGCTCGCCGGCACGCTCTCGGGGGGCGAGCAGCAAATGGTGGCCATCGGCCGCGGTCTCGCCGCCTCGCCCAAGCTCCTGATGCTGGACGAGCCGTCGATGGGCCTGTCGCCCAGCATCACCGACGTCATCTTCGACAGCATCGCGCGCATTCACAAGCAGCACGGGCTCACCGTCCTGCTGGTCGAGCAACGCGTGGCCGAGGCGCTCGAGCATTGCGACCGCGCCTATGTCCTCGAAGCAGGCCGTGTGTCGCTCAGCGGATCATTCCAGGAGCTCTCGTCGGACGATCGTGTCCGCCGGGCCTACCTGGGCATGTAGAAGGGAGAAGGGAAATGGCCAAGGGACTTGCAGGGGTATCGGTTGCCGCGCTGCTGGCGACCGTCGCCTGGAGCGTGCCGGCAAGCGCGCAGAACGAGGTGAAGATCGGGCTGATCCAGCCGCTCAGCGGTCCGTGGGCCCGGTCAGGCGAGATGTCCAAGCGTGGCGTCGAGCTGGCTGTCGAGGACATCAACGCCGCCGGTGGCATCAAGGCCTGCGGCGGGGCGAAACTGAAGGTCGTGGTCTACGACGCGGGAGATTCGCCTGAGAAGGCCAAGAACGCGGCCCAGCGCCTCGTTGCCCAGGATCCGGACGTCGCGGGCGGCATCGGTTCCAACATCAGCTCGTTCACGCTGGCGGTGACCGAGGTCACCGAGCGTGCCGGCGTGCCGTGGCTGACCCTGTCCTTCTCGCCCGTCGTCACCGACCGTGGCTTCAAGCACGTCTTCCAGACCTCGATGACCGGGGACAAGCAGGCGGAGGTCGCCCTGCCGACCGTGCTGAAGATGGCCGAGTCCGCCGGCGTGAAGCCGACGAAGCTCGGCATCGTCATGGACAACACCGCCTCGCCCGTCGCCTTCACGCAGGGGATGCGGGTGCCCGGCTACCTCGACAAGTTCGGGCTGAAGCTCGTCGTGGACGAGACGTTCACGCCGCCGCTGAGCGACGCAGGGCCGATCATGCAGCGCGTCCGCGCCGCGCGGCCGGACTTCGTGTTCCTGCTTCCGACGGTCGTCTCCGACATCAAGCTGACGCTGGAGAAGGCGAGCGAGATCGGCCTTGGCCGGAACCGCCTGCAGATGATCGAGAGCGGTGGCCCTCCCGGCTCGCCCGATCTGCTGAAGATCGCCGGCAAGGAGCAGCTCGAGGGCCTGATGTTCGTGACGGCCAACTGGCCGAACAAGCAGTCCCTCGACCTCGCCGAGCGCTTCAAGAAGGTCACCGGCGAGCCGTGGATGCCGCAGGACAGCATCTCCAACTACGGCCACGTCATGATCCTCAAGGAGGCCATGGAAGCGGCAGGCTCCTGCGACAAGGCGAAGGTGAGCGAGGCGCTCCACAAGATCGACCTGAAAACCGGCCCGGCGACGTTGTTCCCCGGCAACCGCATCAAGTTCGACGAGAAGGGCCGGCGGGTCGATGCCGACATCGTCGTCGTGCAGTGGCACGACGGCGAGCCCCGGCTGATCTACCCGGCCAACGTCGCCGCCGCGCCCATGAAGTGGGCCAAGCCGTAACTCCCGCCAGCGAACGGTCATGTCGAAACTCGGAACATTTCTGGCCGGCGTGACTGTGCTGGACCTGTCGCAATACATCCCCGGCCCCATGGCGAGCCTTTTCCTGGCCGACATGGGGGCGGAGGTGATCAAGATCGAGCCGCCGCAGGGCGACGAGATGCGGCATCTCGGCCCCCGCGACCTCGACGGCGAACCGGTCTTCTACCGTGCGCTCAACGCCGGGAAATCGGTCCGGCGCATGGACCTGAAGCAACCCGCCATGCGGGCCCAACTGCTGGACATGGCGCGCGCTGCCGACGTGCTGATCGAAGGGTTCCGGCCGGGCGTGATGGCCCGGCTGGGACTCGATCCCGGGACAGTCCGGGCCATCAATCCGCGCATCGTCTACTGCTCCATCAGCGGCTACGGCGCCACGGGCAGCCAGGCCCAGAAGGCGGCGCACGACGCCAACTATCTCGCGACCAGCGGGGTGCTCGAGCGCAACGGCGATGACGGACCGATGTTCTTCGACCCGCCCGTGTCGGACACTTCGGGCGCGCTTTTCGCCGCACTGACCATCGTTGCCGCGTTGCGCGGCCGCGACCGCGGTGGCATTGGGTGCCATATCGACCTCGGCCTCGCCGACGTCACCATGCCGCTCCAGCTCATGCAGATCGCCGGTTGGGGCGCCACCGGCGATGCGCCAGGACGGGGCAGCTACTACCTCAACGGCGGTTCCGCCTGCTACCACACCTACCGGACGCGCGACGACCGCCACGTGGTCATCGGCGCCGTGGAGCCGAAGTTCTGGAAGAACTTCTGCGAGGCCGCCGGACGCCCCGACTGGATCACGCGGCAGGCCGAGCCAAGTCCCCAGGGCGAGTTGATAGCCGACGTGAGCGCCTACTTCGGCGCGATGACCCTCATCGAGGCCGTCGCCCGATTCGATGACGTCGATTGCTGCTTCTCTCCCGTGCTCGGCCTGGGCGAGGCGCTTGCGCGACCTGAGGCCGACGAACGCGGCCTGCTCCGGCGGGCGCCCGGCGACGGCCAGCTGCAGGCCCTCTTTCCCGCCCTGATCGACGGCGTGGCGCCACAGCCCCGCCAGCCGCTGCGCCCGGCGCTCGACGCGCCGGCCAGGGACATCCGCAAAGCTACCGCAACGTCATGAGGACATGATGCCATTGAACCGGAAGACGGCCGTCATCGGCAGCGCCATCCGCGCCCCGGTGGACGGGAGCCTGCAGGCGCTCGAGGAACTTCTGTACGACCTTGTGCAGGAAGCCTTGGCGAATGCCGGGATCTCCATCGACGAGATCGACGGCATCGTCGTCGCCTCCAACGACCAGTTCGACGGCCGGGCCATTTCCGTGATGATGGCCTCGGGATCGGTCGGCGGCGTCGACCGGGACATCCTCTCGACGCCCTCGGCCGGCGAGCATGCGTTCGTCATGGGCGTCCTGCGCGTGGCCTCCGGTCAATACAGGACGCAACTCGTCGTGTCCTGGAGCCCGACCGAAGCCCACCCGCTGGCGGAGGCGCAACGCCTCGCGGCGGACCCCTATTTCCATCGCCGTCTGCCGCTCGACGACCTGTCCTCCTACGCACTGCAGGCTTCGGCCCTGGCCGCTGCCTCCCGTGATGCGGTCGACGCCGCGACGGCGCTCGCGCACCTGGGAGGCGGAGAGCCCGGACCAGATCCGAAGCGCTGGCCCTTGACGGGAGACATGGTGGCACTGCCGGTGACCGGCGCGGTGGCTCTCATCATCGCGGACGAGGCCTTCGTGGCGGAACGCGGTTCGCAGGCTGCCTGGATCCGTGGGATGGGTTGGGCGACGGAGCCCGGCTTCCTCGGAGACCGCAATCTCGCGGCAGCACCGGCCCTCGACGCCGCAGCGGAGCACGCCTTCGGCGAAGCGTCTCTCACGAAGGCGAATCCGAAGGTCGACGTGGTCGAGACCTCGGCTCCCACGCCTTTCCAGACGCTGCTGGCACTGGAAGCGCTCGGGCTGTCTCCGCGGGACCGCTGGCGACAGGACATGACGGGAGGCCGCTTCGGCCCGAGTGCGGCCGTGAGGCTCAATCCCTCGGGCGGTCCGAAGGCCGCCAACGCCGTCTACTGCACGGGCCTGATCAGCATCGCGGAGGCGGCCAATCAGGTTCGCGGCCAGGCCCGGCGACAAGTCGACGGCGTAGAGACGGCCCTCGCCCATGCCGCGAGCGGCTTCGCCATGCAGTACCAGACCGTGGTCGTACTCGGCCGGCAGCCCTGAGGAATTCCCCATGAGCCATCCCCGCGTCGGCATCATCGGCATCGGACAGTCCGCATTCCGCGCACGCCGTGACGATGCCAGCTACCCCGATCTTGTCCGCGAAGCCGTCAATCTCGCCCTTGCGGACGCCGCCCTCGAACTCGACGACATCGAGGCCGTCGTCTACTCGCTCTCGCCCGATGCCATGGTGGGGATCGGAAACGCAGAACGGTTGGGAGTGGACGCGGTCGGCGCCCGCAACAAGCGCTTCCTGCGCATCAATACCGGCGGTGCCACCGGCATCTCCAGCGTCGCCGCCGCGTACTACCACGTCGCGGCCGGAGCGTGCGATGTCATCATGACCGCCGGCGCGGACAAGGTCGGCGAATGCGGCGACAGCCAGACCGTGCTCAACAAGATCTGGGATCCGCTCTACGAGCGCTCGCTTCCGCTCGGCACGATCACCATGCTCGCGATGTCCGGCATCCGTTACACCCACAAGTACGGCATGACGGAAGAGGACATGGCGGCGGTGGTGGTGAAGAACCGCAAGCATGCGGCACTGAACCCCAACGCCCACCTGCGCAAGACGACGTCGATCGAGGAGGTCATGGCGTCCCGATACATCTCATGGCCTGTGAAGCTGTTCGACTGCTGTCCGCAGTCGAGCGGCGGCGGGGCGATGGTGCTGGCCTCCGAGAAGTACATCAAGGACCGCAAGCTCGACGCCGTGTGGATCACCGGTGTCGGCCACTGCTCGGAGAGCTACTATCTCGGAGACCGCATGGGGCGGGGCTTCACGGCCGACCACGCGGACGCCCATGCGCTCGCCGGCTCGTTCAAGCGGGCCTATGCCATGGCCGGGATCACGGACCCACAGAAGCAGGTCGACGTCGCCGAACTCTACGCGCCCTTCAGCAACACGGAGTTCCATTCCATCGAGGCCGCCGGCCTTGCCGGACTCGGGCAATCCGTGGGGCAACTTCGCGAAGGCCGCTTCGACATCGGGGGCGAGATCCCGGTCAATCCGTCGGGCGGAACCCTGTGCACGAACGCCATCGCAGTGACCGCGATGGTACGCGTCGCGGAGGCTGCACTGCAGGTCCGCGGCAAGGCCGGCGGGCACCAGGTGAAGGGCGCCAAGGTCGGCATCGCGAGCGGCAATGGTGGCGACCATCAGTTCTTCGGAACGATGGTCGTCGAGGCATGAACAGGCAAGGACGCACCACCATGGAACTGATGACCCGCAACGAGACGTGGAACATCACCTATCGCCACGCGCTTGGCGAAACGGCGAGCTGGTTCTACACCCAGATCCGCGACAACAAGAAGATCTACGGACGGCGCTGCGCCACCAGCGGCCGCGTCCTCGTGCCGCCGCGGGCCTTCTCCGACCAGACGCTGAAGCCGACGACGGAGTGGGTCGAGGTGGGCCCGGGCGGGGTCATCGAGACCTTCACCATCGTCTACGAGGAGTTCCAGAACCTCCCGCCGCCTCCCTATGCGTTCGGCTACGTGATGCTGGATACGGCAGACACCGCGATCGGCGGATTCTTCCGCGGCCTCGATCTCACGGATCCGGCGGCCGCCGCGCGCAAGCTCGCGGTCGGCACCCGGGTGACGACGCACTTCGCGGAGAACAGGACCGGCGACGTCCTGGATTTCTGGTTCGAGGTCCAGGGCTGAGCGCGAAGCCGTGCCACCGTCGATCGCGGCGGCACGGCGCACTGGACGCGCCCGCCCGATTCCAGTACGACCGGTTACTGATCAGAAGCTTCGGAAACCGCCAGTGAACTCGCTTGCCCCGCCTTTGGGCATCAAGGACGAAGTCGCAGCACTCAAGCGCGAGCGAACCATCGCCGCCGCAGTAGAGCTGTTCTACGAGCGCGGTTACGAGAACACGACGCTCGACGCCGTCGCGGAGCAGTTGGGCGTCACGAAGCCATTCATCTACGCCTACTTCAGTTCGAAGGCCGAACTCCTCGCGGAAATCTGCGGCCGGGGCATCAGTTCGTCGCTGGCCGCCGTCGATGCGGCGCTGGCCCTCGGCCAGAAGCCCACGGCAACCCTGCAGCGCCTGTCGGAGAGCTTCGTCGCGTCGGTGCTCGACAACCAGAAGCATATTGCCGTGCTGACCCGCGAGGAGAAGAACCTCGACCCTGCAGACTATGCCAGGATCAACGAGAAGCGCCGGGAGTTCGACCGGAAGCTCACGGCCCTCCTGCAGAAGGGAGTCGACAGCGGAGACTTCGACGTGGCCGATCCCCATCTCGCGGCGCTGGCCATTGGCGGGCTCGTGAGTTGGGCCTATGTCTGGTACAGGCCTGCCGGACGCCTCAGCGTTACGGCCCTGTCGGCGGAAATGGCCAAGCTCATCCTGGCGCTGGCCGGCGCGAAGGTGCGGCCCGCCCGCCGGGCCGCCCGCGCGAAGGCCTGAGGCCGATCCGCGATCGTCAGGTCACCCGCTCGACCGCCAGCGCGATGCCCTGGCCGCCCCCGATGCACATGGTGCACAAGGCCCTCCGCCCACCGGTGCGCTTCAACTCGTAGAGCGCCTTGACGAGAATGATGGCCCCGGTTGCGCCGACCGGATGGCCGAGCGCGATGGCCCCGCCATTGGGGTTGACCCGCTCCGCGGACAAGCCGAGCTCCCGGTTCACGGCACACGCCTGCGCCGCAAACGCCTCGTTGGATTCGATGACGTCGAAGTCGTCCACCGTCAGTCTTGTCTGTTCGAGAAGGCGGCGAACTGCCGGAACAGGGCCGATTCCCATTTCTGACGGTTCGACACCGGCAAACGCGTAAGCGACGATCCTGCCCAACGGGGTGTGGCCGATCCTGGCTGCACGGTCTTCCGACATGAGGACGACGGCGGCAGCACCATCATTGATTCCCGATGCGTTTCCAGCCGTGACCGTGCCGTCCTTCTTGAACACCGGCCGCAACGAGGCCAGACCTTCCGCCGTTGTCCCGCGCTTGGGGTGCTCGTCCTCCGCGAACATGACGGTCTCGCGGCCCTTGCGCACCTCGACGCCGAGGATCTGCGACTGAAAGAGACCGGCATCGATGGCCGCAATGGCGCGGCGCTGGCTTTCAACGGCGAAGGCGTCCTGCACCTCGCGCCCGATGCCGTGGCGGGTGGCCACATTCTCCGCCGTGACACCCATGTGACCTGCGCCGAAGGGGTCCGTCAGAGCGTTCACCAGCATGTCGACCATGCCGAGGTCACCCATCTTCAAGCCGGTCCGAAGAGCCTGCGTGGTGTGGGGCGCGCGCGTCATGCACTCCGCTCCGCCCGCAAGCGCGATCTCGGCGTCCCCGAGCATGATCATCTGAGCCGCTGATATGACGGCCTGCAATCCAGACCCGCACAGGCGATTGAGGGTGAGCGCAGGGCTCTCCTTCGGGATGCCCGCCCCCATCGCCGCCACGCGGGAC
Organism: uncultured Alsobacter sp.; assembly: GCA_964544365.1. GTDB lineage: Bacteria > Pseudomonadota > Alphaproteobacteria > Rhizobiales > Beijerinckiaceae > Alsobacter. The sequence continues at coordinate 10,439 of CAZJCW010000050.1, read as the reverse complement.
AGATACATGTCCTTCGGCTCGGTCTGGATGACGTTGCCGTAGACGACATGCTCGATGGCATCGGGTGAAAGTCCCGCCCGGGCAATCGCCTCGGCGGCAACGAGCGCACCGAGCTCGCCCGGCGACTTGTCCTTGAGGGCCCCCTGAAAGGTTCCGATCGCGGTTCTCACACCGCTGGCGATCACGACATTCCGCATCACTTCTCGTCCCTGTCATGATGCGAGCAAGCAAAAGGCCGCGCGCACCTCGTCCTGCCACTGAGCCAGCCGAACGCCTTCCCGCTCACACCGGAGGATCGCGCTCAACTCAGCCCGCCCAAAGCCACGGCGTTCTGCCTCATGATAAATAATATCTACCTATCAGTAGAGCATCTCACAAGCGGCTTTGTGTCGGACAATCACGCAGGCGCCAGCGTCGGCGAGGTCGCCGCGTCGGCCGGGAACCGATCCGCGCACGTCGACGGCGAATCAGGATTTGATCGCGGAGGCGTCCTGAGCAGAGCCGATCACGGGGAGCCGCGAAGACTGGCTCCCGGGCTCCTCACGTTCTGACTTGACTTTCCCTGACGTGACCCCGGTCATCAGCCCGGCTCCGTCGACTTCGTTCTTCTGGCAAAATCACAACGCGACAGGGGGCCGCCTTGCAATGGAGGCGTGATGGGCCGAGGACGCAGGCTCTGCTCGCACCGGGTGATTGACCGGCACGCTGCGGTTCCCGGAGGTGGCGAGGACTTTCCCGGTCCACGCCCGCCCCGACGGGAACCGGCGCCGCGCAAGCGGCGCCGGGGTTTGCCCTAGTTGGCCTGCTCGGCCTCGTAGAAGCGCACCTGCCACTGGCCCACGGCGTAGCGCAGGCCCTTGATCTTCGACGAGTGAACCACGGTCTGAACCTGATCGTGCATCGGCATGAAGATCGCCGCTTCCATGATCATCTTCTGCGCCTGCGTGTAGAGCGCCTTGGCCTCGTCCGGGGAGGCCGCGGAGCCTGCGTCCGCCAGCACCTTGTCGAGCGCCGGATCCGCCCAGCGCGCCCAGTTGAACTTGAACTTGCCTGGCTCCGGAATGTTGCGGCTGGTGAACGGGATGTCCAGAACGGCGGCAGAGTTGTTGACCCACTGGATCGGCAGGATGTCGTAGTCGTTGGCGAAGATGAGCTCGTCCTGCTTCTGCTTCAGCACGCTCTCGACCTTCACATCGATGCCGGCGCGCTTGGCCTCGGCCTGCACGGCAGTGCAGGTGTCTATCTCGATCATGCAGGGCAGGTAGACCTGCAGCGGCTTGCCGTTCTTCTCGCGAATGCCGCCGGCGCCCGGCTTCCAACCGGCCTCGTCGAGCACCTTGTTGGCACGGTCGCGGCTGGCCGGGTAGAAGCTCTCGACGCCCGTCCAGTACCCGGGCGACGATGGCGACAGCGGGCCCCACGCGGGCTTGGCCAGTCCGAAGAACAGGTTCTGCGCCAGCTTCGGACGGTCGACCGACAGGAAGAACGCCTCGCGGACTGCCTTCTCGGCGAAGGGCCCCTTCGAGGAGTTCAGCTTGTAGCCATAGGGCAGCCCGGCGGCGAGACCAACGAAGGCCTTGAACTTGCCGCTTTCCGACAGCCGCTTGGTGTCGAGCGGCGGCGTGGTGTCGGAGATCTGAATCTCGCCCGCCTCCAGCGCCGCGACGCGCGTCGCGGCATTCGGGATGAAGCGGATGACGATCTTGCTGACCTTGCTCGGGCCCTTCATGGCAGAGAAGCCGGGCGGCCAGTTGTAGTCGGGATTGCGCTCGAGAACCAGCTCGCGCCCCTTCTCCCACGACACGAACCTGAACGGCCCGGTGCCAACCGGCGCCTGGCCGAAGCCGGTGTTGCCGAGCTTCTGCACGGCGGTCGGGCTCACCGGGGAGAGTTCGTTCTCGGTGAATGACGACAAGCCGCCGGCAAACGGGCGCTTGTAGCGAACGCGGACCTCGTACGGGCCGAGGATATCGGTGCCGGCGTAGGGGCCGAGCATGTCGACGGCGCCCTGCGAACCCGTCTTCGGATCGGCGATCGTGTCGAGGGTGAACTTCACCGCCTCGGCGTTGAAGGGCGTGCCGTCATGGAACTTGACGTCCTCGCGCAGCTTCAGCGTGACGGACGTGTTGTCCGGCGCCACGCTCCATGAGGTTGCGAGCCAGGGGAAGAGCTTGCCGTTCTCGTCCGCGCCCACGAGCGGATCGAAGACGTTCACGATCACCTGCTCCTCGTGGCGAGACTGGGTGACGCGCGGGTCGTACGTCACCGACGTCGCGTTGTCCTCGCCCCAGGTGATCACGAACTCCTGCGCGCCCGCGGGCGCGGAAGAGGCCATCAGGATAGCAACGAGGGCGGGGATCGCCGCCCGTGTGAACTTCATGCGTGACATGTCCACTCCTCCGGTTTGCAGTGTCGGTTCGATGCAAATGCCGGACCGCCTTCGCGGGCCGGATCACTCTTCGGGAGCGCCGCATCCTGCCGCGCGACCGTCGGCAGGCATGGCTCCGGCGGTCGTTGCGCGCAAAATGGTCTTGAACGTTGCTATTCAATCAGATTGTCTAACAATAGAACAGAGGGTGGGGCGCCGCGGGACGCACGCCCACGATAACTGCCGCTCCCGGACATGGTGTCGCATCAGCTGGTGGAGGGTCTCGTTGCTGCGGACTAATGCTCAAGATCTCGTCGCAATGGCGGTGGCCGGCGCAGTCAGCCAGCCCACTTTGCGGGCTCCTGGCTACATTCCGGACAATGACGGCCTGTCCGTCGTGCTGCCGGGCATGTCCGGCGTGGTGTACAACGTGCGCACCGGCGACCCGGCTTTCGGATGGGCCGCCGACCATGTCGAGCCCGGCGTTTCGATTGCCGCGGCGAACGAGCAGCACGACTACGCGATGCATTACTTGACCTGCATCGGCAACGACGCGGTCGTCACCTCCGGCCTCGCCGCCGGCGCGCGGGGGATCGTCTCGGGCGAGCACGCCCGCCTCCTCGTCGACTTCCCGGACGCGGTCTACGACCTGATCAACGTCGGCGACATGGTGCAGATCAAGGCTTTCGGCCGCGGCCTCGCGCTGCTCGACTACCCACACATCGAGCTGAAGAAGATGAGCCCGCGGCTGCTCGAAGCCATGCGCATCGAGGCGATCGACGATCGCCGCATCCGCGTGCCCGTGGCAATGGAACTGCCGATCCGGATCATGGGCTCGGGCGCCGAGCTCAACAGCGAGTTCGTCGACCAGGACCTGATGTCGGGCGATCGCGACATGATGCGCGAGACGGGCATCGACCAGATGAAGCTCGGCGACCTCATCGCCATCAACCACGCCGACCACCGCTACGGGCGCAGCTACCGTGAGGGCGCCGTTTCGATCGCCCTTTGCATCCATGGCGACTCGGTGATGACCGGACACGGGCCCGGCATCCTGACGCTGATGACGTGCGAGGAGCCGTGCATCGAGTGGGTCATCGACCCGCAGGCGAACGTGGGAAACTATCTCGGACTGAGCGGGGACCGGACATGACCGTCGCCTTCAACGAAGACAAGCTCGTCACGCTGTCGGTGATGGGACATATCGTCCAGCCGAGCCTGCCCGGCCTCCCCGCAGAACCCTACCGGCTCGCAGCCGACGGCGCGCCCTTCCTGCTGCCGACCTATGGAGGCATCGTCTACAACGTGTCCGTGGGCGACAGCGCCTATGGCTGGATGGCGGACTGCATCCACCCCGGCATCAGCATCGCGTTCCCCAGCGACCTAGGGAACCGCGGCCTCAACATCTTCGCCTGTGTCGGCAACACGGCCATGGTGATGACCGGCGAGGCCAAGGGCGCGCGCGGTGTCGTCACCGGCAAGTCCGGCCGCTTCTCGGAGCATGTGATCGTCCACATCCCGAAAGCGTTGCGCGAGAAGATGGCCATCAACGACAAGATCGTCGTGAAGGCCTGCGGCGTCGGCATGGCGGTCCCGGGCCGCGATGCCATGCGCCTCAAGAGCATGGCGCCGAACCTGTTCAAGGCCCTGCGCCCCTCCGTCGTCGACGGCAAGATCGCCATCCCGGTGGTGGCCGAGGTCCCGGCGCATATGGTGGGGGCGGGGGCGGGCCTGACCAGCGAGGGCGGCAGCCTCCACATCCAGACCACGGATCGCAAGGAGGTCGCGGCGCACGGGCTCGATACCTTGAAGCTTGGGGATATCGTCGCCATCCGCGACTATGACAGCCGCTACTCACACGGCTACCTCCGCGGCGCCGTGGGCATCGCCGTGATCGGCCAGTCCGACGGCCCTCGCGCCGGCTACGGGCCGGGCATGACGCTGCTGATGACCGACGCCAAGGGAGGCATCAAGCCTGTCATCACGCCGGGAACCAACCTTACCAGCCTGCTCGGGCTCGATCCCTAGGTGACCAGAGCCTGTGCGGGACGCCAGCGTCCCGCCGGAGGGAGTCCGTACTCTCAGTCCCGGTGACAGGCGGACACTTGCCCGGAGCCATCTCGCGCGGCGCGGGTCGAGGTGGCGGTCTCTCGGCGGGTTGGTTGATGCGCGGCACGACCGAGAGGCGACCGCCAGGCCAGCCTTGTGGGCCATCGTCCTCGACGTCGAGCGGCGCGGCGGTGACGGCGGTCTTCGGCCAGTCCTCGGCATGAGGACGCCGAATAGCGGCACGCCCAGCCTGTTGGTGCTTGTGACGGCGCCACGCAGATTGATGCCGGGCAACGTGCTCACCCACTCGTTGCTGAGGACCCTGGACCGGACCTCGTTGCCGGGCGCCACACGACACCACGACCGGTATAGGCTCCACCTGACATCAATTGCTCGCCGGACATCCCATGTGGCGCCTGTTCCGAACCTTCACAGCCTTCATCGGCGGAACGATCCTTACCTACATCCTGGTGCTGGTCGGAGCCTTCAGCTTCTGGTCGTTCGTGCCCACGCCGGACCCGACGAAGAAGATCGCGGCGACCGTGTTCCTCATCATCGGACCTGTCATTGCGCTGATCGGAGGGGTCTGGCTGGCGGCATGGGCTGCCAGGGGGCGAGCGCCGTGGCCGGCGACGGCGTGGGCGCGTGGGCGTGAGATCCGAAGGCAGGCCATGGCGGCCGCGGCCGCCACTCCCGTCCCTGCCGCGAGCGCGGCCGAGCGCGTGGTCGGCTGGCTCTTTACAGCGCTGGGCGGCGGCGGGATCGCCATTGGTTTCGCCGGCCTCTTCATCTTCTGGGGCAACGGCGATCCGTGGCTGAAGATCCCTATGCTTCACCTGCTGCCGGTGTTCATGCTCGCCGTCGTCGGATTGCTCGGCCCAGCCTTCCTCGGCGGCATTGGCCTGTTGCGTGGCCGGGTATGGGGACGGCCTGTGGTTACCGTCACGGCGATCCTGATGCTCCTGCTCGTGCCCATCGGTACCATCGCCGGGATTGCCGCGCTGATCGTGCTGCATGGCCATCGCCTCCGGCGAAAGGCGCGGGCGGGTCGCGCAACGGCCGGAGCACCGCAGCAAGGAAACGCCGCGACGGTGACCTGCGCCCACCTCGCGCCGATCGAGCAGGCCAGCGTGGCGTCAGGGATCGCGGTCACGCGCCGGGGCCAACGCCGGGCCGAGATCCACTGCACCGCCTACGCCCCGTCGCTGCATCGCTTGTTGACGGAGGGGTCACCAGTGGTGATCGAGGAGCAGCCAGCTCCAGACCGTTCGACGCGCGATCCGCCACGCCTTGTGCTGCGCTGCACCGCCTGCGACTCCTGGCTTGTCTTCGACTCCGCCGCGACGGCCGGCCCGTGGAGCCGTTGACGGCATCGACGAGTTGCCCTTGCGCGGCTGCCAATGCGGAACGTGGCCGACAACATGCTCCTTTCTGGAGCCGGTCTGTGTGAGGCACACACGGTATCGTCCGCGTCCCCATCTGGGGCCTTTGGCGCGCGTTCTGGCGGATGAGGCTTGCGCAGTCGATGACGCTTTGGCGCCCCATCAAAAGGTGAAGCTGCGCCAGCCGATAGATCCAAGAACCGCGATCGACGGCTGACGGTCCGGATGCCGGCCGCCGCATCTGGGCCAGCAGCGGCGGCCGGCATCAGAACGCCTCGGCGCCACCCTTGAACGTGACTGGGATCATCAAGTAGCGAACGCCGTTGGACTGGGCCGCCGGGAAGCGGCCGGCTCGGATGTTCGTCTGGATCGACGGCAGCAGCAGCGTCGGCGCGGAGAGCTTGGCGTCGCGGGCCGTACGCAGGGCCACGAACTCATCGGCCGTGACGCCGTCTCGCACGTGGACGTTGCGCGCCCTCTGCTCGGCTACCGTCGTCTCCCAGGCGTAATGGTCGCGGCCGGGAGCCTTGTAGTCGTGGCACATGAAGAGCCGCGTCTCGGGCGGGAGGGACAACAGCCGGCGGATCGAGGCGTAGAGCGTGCGCGGGTCGCCGCCGGGGAAGTCGGCGCGGGCCGTGCCGAAGTCCGGCATGAACAGCGTGTCCCCCACGAAAACCGCGTCGCCGATCTTGTAGGAGAGGCACGCCGGCGTGTGGCCAGGGGTACAGATGCACTCGACGTCGAGTTCGCCGATCCGGAAGTGCTCGCCGTCCTCGAAGAGGTGGTCGAAGTCGCTGCCATCCGTCCTCAGGTCAGTGGCGTTGAAGATCGGGCGGAAGATGCGCTGCACGTCCTTGATGTGATCGCCGATGCCGATCCTCGCTCCGGTCCGGGCCTTGACGTAGGGCGAGCCCGACAGGTGGTCGGCGTGCGCATGGGTCTCCAGCGTCCAGACGACCTCGTACGACCTTTCGCGTGCGGCGGCGAGGATCGTGTCGACCGACCGGATGTCGACCGTGCCGGACCGCATGTCATAGTCGAGCACAGGGTCGATGACCGCCGCCTTTCGCGTCACCGGATCCCCGACGAGATAGCTGATCGTGTTGGTGGCTTCGTCGAAGAACGCCTCGATCGCGGGCTGCATCGCCATCCTCCGGATTTTTTTCGAGCCTATCCGGACGTAGATCCGCGTGTCGAGACCGGCGTTCACCGATAAGGACCGCAGACCTGCAGTTCCAGGATGCCCCGTTGGCCGAAGCGACAACGTCGGGACGGCCAAACGGCCCGGAATGGCCCCGGTCCGTTATGCTACCGTCATTGCGATCCCCCCGGTCAAGTCATTTGCGTTTGGGTTGACCCGCCTCCACGCTCGGCGCTCGTTGTCCGGATACCATGTCAACTTCTGAATGACTCAGCGCGATCGCGCGGCTGCTTCTGCCGTGGCTAGGCCTTGGCCACGGCCCGAAGGTCGCACTTATCGCGCTCGTCGTGTTCTTCCCGTACTCATCGGAACGCTCGCCGGGCTTGGCGCCGTCGCGACGCGCATGCTGCGCATGGCGATGACGCTGCGCTTACGCTATTGAAAAGGTGTCAGCGGACGGCCTCGTAAAGTCCAGAATATCGCGCCGGCGTCCTTGGCCATGTAAACTGCAACGGATCTCCGCACCTAACTCTGCTCGTATCGACAGGACGTTTGATGAGAAGCGCGTTCCTTGCCGTGATGTTGATGGCTGCGCCCGCCGCCGCCCAGCAGATGCCCATCTTCGATGCGCATATCCACTACAGCCACGATGCGGTCGAACTGGTTCCACCGAAAGAGGCTGCGGATCTCCTGCGCAAGGCCGGCCTGCGGAAGGCCCTCGTCTCGAGTTCCGACGACGATGGAACCCAGAAACTGCTGGCAGAAGCGCCTGACATCGTCGTTCCGTCGCTCAGGCCCTACAGGCGGCGGAGTGACGTGACGACCTGGACCGATGATCCGGGGATCGTCGCCTATGTCGAGGATCGGCTGAAGCGCTTCAAATACAGCGCCATCGGCGAATTCCACGCCTACAATGCCGAGATTGAAAAGCCGGTCGTACAGCGCATCATCGCGCTGGCGAAGCAGAACAATCTGCTTCTGCATGCCCATTCCGACGCCGACGCCATCGACCGCATCTTTGTCACGGACCCGGGGGCAAAGGTCCTGTGGGCCCATTCCGGTTTCGACAAGCCCGAACGCGTGAGGGAGATGCTGCGCAAGCACGCCAACCTGTGGAGCGATCTGGCCTTCCGCAACGAACATGCCCAGGGCGACAGCGTCGCACCGGACTGGCGAGCAGCCTTCGAGGAATTTCCTCGGCGCTTCATGCTCGGAACGGACACCTTCACGCCCGAGCGGCTTCACTACATCGGCGAGCACGCCAGCAGCAGCCGCCGCTGGCTGGCAAGCCTGCCGAAGGATCTGGCCGAACGGATCGCCTATCGAAATGCCGAGGAAATGCTCAGTCGGGTCGCTCCGGCCGGCGGTGCCATGAGATGAGGCGCACTGGACTTGCAGGTCTGGCGCTTCTGCTGTCGGTCGCGGCAGCAGAAAGCGCGTCTTGCCTGCCCCCTGATGGCGGCACGCCGATGTCGACCACTCCGCCCGGTGCCATCGCCGCGGCTCTTCGCTTCCGACCGGCGACCGTGAAGGTTGGCCTGCCCTTCGTGATCGACATCAGCGTCTGTTCGCGAGACAACGCAAAGATTGACCGGCTTTCGATCGACGCGCGAATGCCGGCCCATCGGCACGGGATGAACTACAAGCCGGAGATCGCTCCCCGAGGTGATGGCGCCTATGAGGCCCGCGGATTCCTGTTCCACATGCCCGGCAGGTGGGAGATCACGCTGTCGGTCACAGAGGCCGCGAACACCAAGCCGCAGCACCTGACGCTGGAACTCGACGTCCGATGAACTCCGTGCTCGCGCGCTGTCTGTCGCTCGCGCTCTGCATCGGATTCAGCCCAGCAGGCTCCGCGGAACAGCACGGACTTCTTCTGTCCGAGGCAGAGATCGAACTGGTTCTTTCACATGGTCCGTGGCCGGAGGCGGCGAGCGCGGATCCCAGCAACCGGGTCTCCGGTTCGCCAGACGCCATCGCATTCGGCCGACGGCTGTTCTTCGACCCCGGTCTGTCTGCGACCGGCACCGTCTCCTGCGCCACCTGCCATCAACCGGATCGGGGTTGGACAGACGGCCTTTCGCGCGGCAAGGGCCTTGCGACGGTGGATCGAAACACGCAATCGCTGTTGAACGTCGGCCGGAACCGCTGGTTTGGATGGGCCGGGAGCAGCGACAGCCTCTGGGCGCACAGCATCCTTCCATTGCTCGACCCCCGGGAAATGGGCGCCACACCCGGGCATGTCGCGGTACGCATTGCTGGAGACGCAGGGCTCTCGCAGCAGTATCGTTCTGTCTTCGGATCGCCACCAGATCCGGCGAATGCGGAAGCGACGCTTGTCAACGCCGCAAAGGCTCTCGCAGCCTTCCAGGAAACCATCGTGAGCGGCCGCACGGCCTTCGACGACTGGCGCGATGCGCTGGCTCGCGGCGATCGTGTGGGAGCGTCCCAATTCCCGGCCGATGCGCAAAGGGGAGCACAACTCTTCGTCGGCCGCGGCAAGTGCAATGTCTGCCACGTCGGCCCGAACTTCAGCAACGGTGAGTTCAGCGATGCCGCCATTCCCTACTTCGTCGCGCCGGGGCGCGTGGATCCGGGGCGCTACGCCGGCATCGCCCAGCTCAAGGCCAGTCCCTTCAATCGCCTGGGACCCTACAGCGACGATCGGGACCGGGTGTCCTCGTGGGCCACGGTTCACGTGGTGCAGCGGCATACGAACTTCGGCGAATTCAAGGTGCCGTCGTTGCGCAATCTGACCCGGACTGCGCCCTACATGCACGACGGCTCGAAAGCCACGCTTGAGGATGTCATCCGACATTATTCGGAGATCAACATGGAGCGCCTGCATGCGGATGGAGAACGGATCCTGGAACCACTCCGCCTGACGGCCACCGAGAGCCATGACCTGATGGCCTTTCTCAAGTCGCTCTCGACCAAATGAAGAGAGGGCATCGTTGATTCTCGATAGCTGCGATCGCAGCGGCAACGTTGGCCTATCTGTGGGCCCTCAGCTGACGATCCTGCCGTTGACCTGCCCCAGAAGCGTTCCACACACGGCCGACCTTGCGCCATCGTGGGCGCATCCGAGCCGGTTCGTCGACGTTCCGGTTCTGCCCGCCCGATCGCTTCACACCGTGCTTGTGGACTTCATTCGATCGCACGATATCCCCTGGCCTGGGTATGATTGCCGTAGCCGTAAGCTGGCACTGATCGGAATACGAACGACGATCGCTGATGATCCGGCAGCCGAGCTAGTCAACCTTTTTTGGTAGCCTGGCGGCGTTCGCCGCCATGAAGGCGGCAGGCGCCGAAACGCTCGCGGGTCGGGTCAGGTCTTGAGCCGGAACCCGGTCCGGAACACCCAGGCCACCGCGGCGAGGCACATCGCCAAGAAGACGCCTGTCATCAGAACGCTCACGCCAACGCTGACATCCGACACGCCGAAGAAGCTCCAGCGGAAGGCGCTGATGAGGTAGATGACCGGGTTGAACAGCGCCAC
>CAZJCW010000049.1:0-21213 GCA_964544365.1 uncultured Alsobacter sp. | reverse complement strand
GGCGTGACCCCGCCCTGCTTCTGGATGGCGAAGGGTTCCGACGACAGGAAGCCCTGCTGCGAGATGTTCTTGTCGGCCAGGAAAGGCGCCATGTTGAAGGTGTAGGGACGCACCTGCTCGTCGGTGAAGCCGAACCGTGCCTTCAGGAAGGGCCAGAAGCTGGTGCGACCTCCCGCTCCGACGAGGATCGGCTTGCCCTTCAGGTCGGGGAAGCTGTTATGGCCGACGTCCGGATGCGAGATGATGACCTGCGGATCCTTCTGGAAGATCGCCGCGATGCACAGGAACGGCAGGTTCTCGCGGGCGTAGTTGATGGCCTCGAAGCTGTTGGACATGATCATGTCCACGCGACCGCCGAGCAGGAGCTGGGACGGGTTCTGCTGCGGCCCGCCCATGCGGATGTCGGCGTCGATGCCGTACTTCTTGTAGATGCCATTGGCGACGGCGAGGTAGAATCCGCCGTGCTCGGCCTGGGCGCGCCAGTTGGTCTGGTAGCTGACCTTGTCGAGCGTCTGGGCGTTTACACGGGAGCCGGGCATCGCGATCAGGGCCGATGCGCCCGCTCCGCCGAGCAGCCCCAGCGCGGCGCGCCGATCGATGCGGTACTTCATGCTCTTGGGTTCGCTCTGGTCACTCATTGGGGGCTCCCGTGATGGTTCCGGCTCCCGCCGGCTTCGCCCGACGAATGTGCAACGGCCATGCCGCGCAACGACGAGCCGCGCCCGCACGCGCAACGCCGGACGCTGTGGCAAACTATGCCACAGGAAGGGGCAATTGCACGGTGATTGTGCAATAGTCCACTGCCGAGAAGATCCAAACCGGTCGCGTCCGGCATCGTCGGCTAGCCTCCCCCGCGGGTACGCTTCTTGCTGTCACGACCGAAAACTGATCACGAGGTTCCCATGACGTCGCCGCGGCTCGCCCAGACGATCGCACCCCCAGCCTCCGCCATCGATGCCGTCCTTTCCGACATCGGCGACGTGCCGGTCGTGACCGAGCCGCAGGTCGTTCGCCGACGCTCGCGGGACTTCTTCTGGTACAGCCCGATCCTCAACGAGCAGCTCAAGGACAAGTCTGCGGACGTCATCGTGGCCCCGCGTAGCGAGGCGGATGTGATCGCGGTGGCGGCGGCCTGCGCGCGCCATCGCGTGCCGCTGACCGTGCGCGGCGGCGGGACGGGAAACTACGGCCAGGCCGTGCCGCTCGACGGCGGTGTTCTGCTCGACATCACGGCGCTGGACGCCATCGAGTGGCAGAAGCCCGGTGTCGTCCGCGTGGGCGCCGGCGCGAAGATGCACGAACTCGACGCGCAGACCCGTGCCATCGGCTGGGAGTTGCGGCTGCACCCGTCCACCAAGCGCACCGCGACCATCGGCGGCTTCGTGGCCGGTGGATCCGGCGGCGTCGGCTCTGTGATGTATGGCGGCCTCCGGGAGCCCGGCAACATTCTCGCCGCCCGCGTGGTTACGGTGGAAGAGACGCCGCGCGTGATCGAGCTTCGGGCCGACGCGGCGCAGAAGGTCAATCGCGCCTACGGCACCACCGGCATCATCACGACGCTGGAAATGCCGCTTGCCCCGGCCTGGCCGTGGATCGACATGATCATCGCCTTCGACGATTTCCACGAGGCGGTGCAGGTGGGCTACGAGGCGGCTCTCGCGGATGGCCTGATCAAGAAGCTGATGTCTCCGATCACCTGGCCGATCCCCGACTATTTTGGCGCGCTGAAAGGCGTCTGCCCGCCGGGCAAGAGCCTCCTTGTCGCGATGATCGCGGAGCCGTCGCTTGAGGTCTTCAAGGCCATCCTCGGCTCGCGCGGGACGATCACCTATGAGGCGCCCACCGACGAGAGCCCTGGCAAGGTTCCGCTGTATGAGTACACGTGGAACCACACGACGCTGCAATGGCTGAAGACCGACCGCAGCGTCACCTATCTCCAGTGCCTCTATCCGCACGACCGGCTCGCTGCGTCGGTTCGGCAGATGGCCGAGATGTTCCCCGACGAGGTCCTGCCTCACCTCGAGTTCATCAAGTTCGGCGGCCGCGTCACGTGCAGCGCGCTGCCCATCGTTCGATACACCACGCCGGAGAGGCTCAACGAGATCATCCGGCTTCATGAGGAGAACGGCGTGTTCATCGCCAATCCGCACGTGGTGACGCTGGAAGACGGGAGCCGTCACAAGCGTGCCGACGCCGACCAACTCGGCTTCAAGCACGAGGTCGACCCGCATGGACTGCTCAACCCGGGCAAAATGCGGACGTTCGTGCCGAAGACGGCCTAGCCTATGCGCATTCTGTACGTCTATTGCCACCCGCTTCCCGAGAGCTTCCATGCCGGACTGCGCGTGGAGGCCTTGGCCGGACTGGCGGAAGCGGGACACGAGGTGGACCTGCTGGACCTCTATGCGGAGGGTTTCGATCCGATCCTCTCCGAAGACGGGCGGCGCAATTACCACGACACATCGAAGAACCGGGCCGGACTCGAGGGCCATGTCGAGCGCCTGATGCAGGCCGAGGGCTTCATCGTCCAGTTCCCGACCTGGTGCTTCGGCTTCCCGGCGATGCTGAAGGGCTATTTCGATCGGCTTTTCATGCCGGGCGTCGGCTTCGATATTTCCGATCCGGCCCATGTGAAGCCTCTGCTCGGTCATATCCGCAAGGTGGCCGGGATCTCGACCTATGGTCGACCGCGCTGGCGTGCGATTGCCATGGCCGATCCGCCACGAAAGATGGTGAAACGCTACCTGCGCTGGTATGTCGGCCCCCGGGCCACCGTCGACTACCATGCGCTCTACCACATGAACGTTGCCACTGCGGATCAGCGGGAGGCCTTCAAGGCCAAGGTCCGCAAGGCAATGACGGCGTTCTGAGACGCGGGATCGGCGGCAGAGACCAAACGGAAGAACGGCAGGGGAGCGGGACGATGCCGCATCGTTTCTGGGGTGAACTGACCACCAAGGACTTCGAGGGGCTGGACCCGGAGCGTGCCATCGCGGTGCTGCCGGTTGCCGCGATCGAGCAGCACGGGCCTCATCTGCCCGTGTGCACCGACACGGCGATCGCCGACGGAATGATTGCCGAGACGCTGAAAAGACTCCCGGACGACCTACAAGTCCTGGTGCTGCCGACCCAGGCAGTCGGCAAGTCCAACGAGCACATCCGGTCGCCCGGTACGTTGACCCTCTCCGCCACCACAGCCGCGGCGGCATGGACCGACATCGGCGAGAGCGTCGCCCGGGCGGGGCTTCGCAAGCTGGTGATGATCAACTCGCACGGCGGCAACGCCTCCCTGCTGGAGGTTGTGGCGCGCGAGTTGCGCGTGCGCTGCCAGATGCTGGCCGTCCACTCCTCCTGGAGCCGGCTCGGCCGGCCGGCGGGGATGTACACGCCGGAGGAGGAGGTCGTCGGCATCCATGGCGGCGACATGGAGACATCGCTGATGCTCCATTTCCGGCCCGACCTCGTCCGCATGGACAAGGCGATCAACTTCGCCCCCACGACGATCGAGATCTCGAAGACGTTCTCCATCCTGCGTCCCACGGGCGTCAATGCCTTCGGCTGGATCGCGCAGGACATCCACCCCGAGGGCGCTGCCGGCGACGCATCGAAGGGCACGGCGGAAAAGGGACGCTTGACGGCGGAGTTTCAGGCGGAGGCGTTCATCCGCCTGCTGCGGGACGTCGCCGGCTTCTCGCTGTCGCGCCTCGCCTAGCCGGCGAACGGCGCCGCCGCGCCGCTACTGCAGCGTGGCCCGGTGGCGCTGGCGAGCCAGGGCCTGGATCGCCTTCATCAGCGAGACGTGCTCGTTCTGCAGGCTGTCCCTGATGTCGCCGGGAACGCGCTCGTAGCTGATGGCGAAGGCGATCCCGCTGAACATGTTCTGGCCGATCCGCTGCTCGATGTCGGGCTCCAGCGCATCGATCAGCACGATGTCCGCCGGACCCCGGCCCTTCGGGCTGCGACCGCCGGGTCGCGATGGCGAGTTGGAACGTGTCATGCCCATTCTCCGTGTCCGGATACCCAAGCACGCGTCAGGCGCGCGCCGCCATCCGGTCCTTTACGGTCCGTGAACCTACGCCGCAGTCCGGACGACACGACGGTGTGGAACCGTGGTCTACAACTTGCGGTGTACGTGCCGGAACCCCGGCATGAACCGCTCATCGCGTGCGAATTGTGCCGGAACGGGACGAAAAGGAGCGCCCAGGCGCTCCAAAGCGGTACGGATCGGTAATCATGAGCGCGCAGTTCGACAGGATCAGGGCCATGGCCGGGCAGGCACGGGTGACCGAGAACCGTGTCCTATGGGTGGATTACGCCAAGGGGTTGTGCATCATCCTCGTGGTGATGATGCACTCGACCCTCGGCGTCGGCGAGGCGATGCATGGAACCGGCTTCCTGCATGAGGTCGTGGCGTTCGCCAAGCCGTTCCGGATGCCGGATTTCTTCCTGATTTCCGGACTGTTCCTCGCGAAGGTGATCGATCGCGACTGGGGCACCTACGTCGACCGCAAGGTCGTGCACTTCGCCTGGTTCTACGTGCTGTGGCTGGCGATCCAGTTCGCCTTCAAGGCGCCCATGGCGATGATGCACGGCGACTGGGCCGCGCTGATGCCGTTCGCCATGGCGTGGATCGAACCGTTCGGCACGCTCTGGTTCATCTACCTGCTGCCGGTGTTCTTCGTGATGACGAAGGCGCTGCGGGGCGTCCCGACGCCCATCCTGCTCGGCGTCGCGGCCGCGCTCGAGTTCGCGCCCATCCATACCGGATGGACGGTTGTCGACGAATTCGCCGGCCGCTGGGTCTATTTCCTGGTCGGCTATCTCTTCGCCGCGCGGGTCTTCGCGCTCGCCGACGCGACGATGCGGCGCCCCGCACTGGCGGCGGGCGGGCTCGTGGCGTGGGCGATGCTCAACGGCTGGGCCGTCGGCACCGCCTCCCCGGTCCCCGGCTTCGCCGCCGTGTCCGACCTCCCGGGAGTGAGCCTGGCGCTGGGCCTTGCCGGTGCGCTGGCCGTCGTGACGCTTTCGGCGCTCCTCGCCCGCTTCGGCGCGGCGCGGTTCATCGCGGGCTGCGGCCACAACTCGCTGACGATCTACCTCGCCTTCTTCCTTCCGATGGCGGCGCTGCGCTGGCTCCTCCTGAAGACGGGCCTCGTCGCCGACGTCGGGGTCGTGTCGGCGCTGGTGACCGTCGGTGCGATCATCGCACCGCTGCTGTTGCAGCGGCTCGTGCGGGGCACGCCGCTCGATGTTCTGTTCCGGAGGCCGTCCTGGGCGACCTTCAGGCCGTCCGTGCGCAAGACGATCGCGGCGGCCTGATCACGCGACGCGGTAAGTCCGCACTGCGTCGATGAGAACGGCGATGGCGGTCTCGATGTCCTCCGCCGTCGCATGCTCGGCAGGGTTGTGGCTGATGCCTCCCCTGCACCGGACGAACATCATGCCGATCGGGCAGAGCGGCGCCATGGCCATGGCGTCGTGCCCGGCTCCCGAGGGAAGGTGACGCACCGGCAACTGCCGGCGTGACACTGCCCCTGCCAGGGCTTCCATCGCCTCCGGCGCGCAGGGGCAAGCCTTCTCTTCGTAGAAATTCTCGATGGAGATGGCGATGCCGCGCCGCCCGGCGATGGCGCGCAACTCGGCTTCGATCGCCGCGACCATCGTGACGCGGACCTCATCGTCCGGCCCGCGCGCGTCGATCGTGAAGACGACCTTTCCGGGCACCACGTTGATGGCGCCCGGCTCCGCCGCCAGCCGGCCGACCGTCGCGACGGTGGTCGGCGTTGCCGCGCCCAGCCTTTCGACCGCCAGCACCATCTCGGCTGCCGCAGCGAGGGCATCGCGGCGCATGCCCATCGGAACCGTGCCGGCATGGCCGGCTTCCCCCGTGAGATCCACGCGGCGGCGGCTGGCGCCGTTGATCGCGGTCACGATGCCGACGGGCAGGCCCTCCGCCTCCAGGACCGGACCCTGCTCGATATGCACCTCCAGGTAGCCGATCACATCGCGTTCGCGCCGGGCCAGCGCCGGCACGCCGGAGGGATCGCCGCCGAACGCGAGCAGCGCGTCGCGATAGCTGATCCCGTCCTCGTCGCGACGGTCGAGATAGTCGAGATTGAAAGTGCCCGCCAGCGCCCGCGACGACGACAGGCTCGTTGGAAAGCGCACGTTCTCCTCGTCGCCGAATGCGAGCACCTCGACGGCGAAGGGCAGCCGCTCGCCGCGCTGCCTCAACTCCTCGACCACAGCGATCCCGGCGACGACTCCCAACGTGCCGTCATAGGCGCCCGCGTCCTTCACGCTATCGATGTGCGAGCCGACCAGCAGGGCCGGCGCGCCGGGAGCCGCCCCCTCGTAGCGACCGACCACCGTGCCCAGCGCATCGACATGGACCGAATCGCAGCCGGCCTCGCGCATCATCGCGGCCGTCAGGTCGACGGCACGGCGGTGCGCGGGGGACAGGAACAGGCGATGGATCTGGCCGGGCACGTCGGTGACGGCGCGCAGCGCCTCGAGGCGGGCCAGGGCACGGGTTGCAACAGAGTGCGGGGAGGTGGGCGAAACGACTGTCATGGCCCGCAATCTAGACCCAAACGGCCCATCCGCGACAGGGCGTCCAGGCAGGCGGGACTCCGATGTTCGGAGAAGGTCTTCGTCCTGAGGGTTGAAGCCGCGATGGCGTGGTTCGCCTATAATGCGCGCATCGCCGACACGCATTCAGGGACGCCGCCATGCCCGACCTTACCCTCGCCCAGGCCCAGACCATCGCCGCCGCCGCGCTCGAACACGCCCGCGGCGCGGGCATGCAGAAGTTGTGCGTCGCCGTGATCGATGCGCGTGGCGCGCTGAAGGCCCTGTCGAACGAGGATGGCACCAGCCTGAAGCGGGACAACATCGCCCGGGGCAAGGCTTTCGGAGCCGTGGCCATCGGGGTCGGCTCGCGGACATTGCACCGCATGGCGGTGGACCGGCCGCATTTCGTCGGCGCGCTGATGGAAATCGTCGAAGGTCCGCTGGTGCCGGTGCCGGGTGGCGTCCTCGTCCGCGATGCGGACGGCGCGCTGCTCGGCGCGGTCGGCATCTCCGGCGATACGTCGGACAACGACGAGAAGGCCGCGCTGGCGGGCATCGCCGCGGCCGGGCTCGTCGCCGACACGGGGCAGTGAGGTGTTGCGCGGGGCTGCGCCCGCGCCGGCTACATCGCGCCGATCCTCGCCCTGACCTTGGCGAGGAAGCGCTCGCGCTCCACCTGGCCGAGGCTGTCCATCCGGTGCAGCCCGAACCAGCGGGACCGGCAGGTCGGGTGCACCAGCGGCTTGAAGCCCGAGAGAAGGATTCGCCGGCCGGGCGCACCCATCACCATCCACCACCACCATGGGGAGCCCAGGGTGGTGACGACGGCGATGCTGCGGATGTTGGTGAGCACGCGCCCGATGGGACCCCGGCCTTCGGGAAGCGTGAAGGTGGCGTGCGGGATCCAGACGCGGTCGAGCCACCCCTTCAGCATGGCGGGCTGGGCGTACCACCATGTCGGATAGACGAAGACCAGCCCCTCGCACCAGCGCAGGTCGGCCAGGTGGTCGGCCACCGGCGCCTCGTTCTCGACCGGCGTATGGTAGCCGCGCCGCTCCGCCTCGCCCATGACGGGGTCGAAGCCCTGCGCGTAGAGGTCGGTCAGCCGCGTTTCGTGCCCGGCCTTGGCGAGCGCCGCGAGCACGGTATCGCGCAGCGCCGCGGCGAAGCTGTCGGGGCAGGGGTGGCAGTAGACCACCAGCACCTTCATCGGGCTTCCAGACCCTTGAAGAGGAACGTCTTGCCGGAGCGGAAGTCGTAGGCCGGATCCTCCCACGCGATCATCTTGCCCGGATTGAGCAGCCCCTGCGGGTCCGCCTCGCGCTTGAACGCGAGCTGGATCTCGTCGGTCTGCTTCATGCCCCCTTCTTCCAGTGTATAGCGATGGGGGTCGAAGATCGGCGCGCCCATGTCCTCGTGGATGCGCATGATCTCGTCGAGCCGCTCCTCGGTGGTGAAGCGGACGAGGGGCAGGCCGAAGCAGGTGATCTTGCCGTCGAAGCGCACGAACTCGAGATGCGCCGGCACCTCCTCGCCGAAGCGCTCGTGGATCGCCGTCACCAGGTTCACCTGGTTCGGGAAGGGATAGAGCACCTGCAGGTAGGTGATCGACGGGTCGACGCGCAGCGCCCGCAACGTCGTGTGGTTCCAGGCCAGTTCGAAGCCGGGCGGCAGGCCCTTCAGTTCCTCGGGCGGCAGGCGATCCGTTCGCAGCAGGACCTCGGCGCCTTTCCAGCGCCCGGTGAACGCGATCATCGACCCGACCGCGAAGTCGGCCAGCGTCACGATCGCGATGGTCTTCTCGCGGGGGAGATACTTGCGATGGCGCGGGAAGTAGTCGTGCGGCGTCGGCGCGGCGATGACCGCGAGGTTCTTGAGCAGGAGGCCGTCCTGCTCGCCCAGCGTGTTGGCATAGGCCGTCGCCTGCTCGAGCGAGTCGAACCCGACGATCACGTCGACCCAGGCGAAGGCGGGACCGAGCGGCATCTCGACTTCGGTGATGATGCCGTTCGTGCCGTAGGCGTGGGACACCTTGTGGAGGTCCTCGCCCTCCAGTTCCAGGATGCGCGGCGACGCTTCCATGGTCGCCACGCGAAGCCGGATGATGTTGCCGAAGTCGCGCAGCCCGCCCCAGCGGATCGACCCGACGCCGCCGGAGCCGCCGGCGACAAAGCCACCGATGGTCGCCGTGGCGTAGGTCGAGGGGTGAAGGCGCAGTTCCTGCTGCGACTGCGGGCGCGTCACCTCGTCGATCCTCGCCATGACGGCGCCGGGCTCGGCGACCACCCGGCCGCGGCCGACGCTCTTCACGGCATTGAAGCCGGACAGGTCGAGGACGATGCCGCCGGACAGCGGCATGGCCTGGCCGTAGTTGCCCGTGCCGGTCCCGCGCGGGGTCACCGGGATGGCGAGTTCGTGCGCCGCCGCGAGCGTCGCCAGCACTTCGGCCTCGCTGGCCGGCGAGACGACGATGTCGCCGGTGACGTCGTCGAGCTGGCGCTTGAGCCTCGGCGAGTACCAGAAGAAGTCGCGGCTCTTCTGCTTCACCAGGGCGGGGTTGTCCTCGGTCCTGATGCCGCCGAGCCGGCGCTTCAGGCCCTCGATGTCGTAGCGGGGCGTCGTCATGGAAAGGCGGTTCCTTCGGAGATTCGGGCCGGGCGTGCGCTCCGACCGTGCGTGGAGGCCGGGGTGTCCGTCATGCGGCATGCGGGAGGGCTGGGCGCTCGGCGTGTCGAGGACGGTGTGCGGCGGGTTTTGCGCGGGACGGGCTCAGCCCTTGAGCGGAAGATAGGCCGTCGCCTCCACCTCCACGAGCACCCGCTCGTCGGGCAGCATGGCGGTCACCTGCACCACCGTCGAAACGGGCGGATCCGTCGGGAAGAAGAGCTTTCGCACGCGGTTGTAGTGCGGGTAGTCGCGCAGGTCGCGGAAGTACTGGACGAGCTTGAACACGTCGGCCATCGAGCCGCCGGCGCTCTCCACGGTGGCGCGGATGCGGTCGAGAACCCACCAGCTCTGCGCGAGGATGGGGCCTTCCTTCACGTCGACCGACATTTCTCCCGTCCGGCCGATCAGCTGCGCGGCTTCGGGCGGGATGTCCTGGTAGCCCGTCACGACCAGCGAGCGGGCCGGATCGACGGCAATGATGCCCGAGAGGAACACGAAATCCCCCATGCGCTTGAAGGCGGCATAGCGGGCGAGGGGGGCGGCGGGAGCGGAGGTCATGGGTCCTCTGGCGGCGAGCGTCGGGGCTGTCGTCGCTCAGCATACAACAGGCGTGCCACGCGCTGCCAAGCGCCATGCCGGCCTGATCGACGCCCGGAAACAAGAAGGCCCGCGGCACGGCCGCGGGCCTCTCGCGTTCAACCGTCGCCGTCAGGCGCCGGGTCGTCGCAGGGATGTCAGAGCGTGCCGGACCACAGGGCCGGCAGGAAGTCGTAGCCCGCGCCGTCCTTCACCACGAAGCCGGTGGCCGGGAACGGGGCATGGTAGAACGACACGCGGATCTTGTCGGCCGCAGCGCGGTCGAGCAGCTTCTTGCGCGTGGCGATCGCCATCTGCGGATCCATGTCGAAGATCGCCTGCCACTCGGGGCGACGGGCGAAGATGCCCGGATGGTTGGTGATGTCGCCGACGAACATCATCTGCTGGTTGCCCGAGGCGATGAGGAACGCGGTGTGGCCCGGGGTGTGGCCGGCGGCCTGCACCGCGGTGACGCCGGGGACGATCTCCTTTTCCCACGCGACCTTGCGGACCTTGTCAGCGACCGGACCGAACTGGCGGCGGGCAAGCTGGAAGCCGCCGCGCCCGGCCTCGGGAGCCGCGTTCATCTTGGCGTCGTCCATCCAGTGCGCCCACTCGGCTTCCGAGACGACGATCTCGGCGTTGGGATAGACGAGGTTGTTGTCGGCGCCGCGCACGCCGCCGATGTGGTCGCCGTGGAAATGGCTGATCGCCACCACGTCGACGTCGCCCGGCTGGATGCCGGCCGCGGCGAGGTTCTTCGCCGTATTGCCGACGGTGCCGCCGGTGGCGTTGCCCGTGTCGATGAGGATGACGCGGTCGCCCGTGTTGACGACGATGGTCGTGAACGTGATCGTGAGCTTGTCGGCAGGCAGACCGACCTCGGCGAAGGCCGCGGCGACCTCGGCATCCGAGGCGTTGCGGACGAAGCCCTTGGGCATGTCACGCTGGGCGGCGCCGTCATGGATGGCCGTCACCTCGAACGAGCCGATCTTGAAGCGGTGGAAGCCCGGCGCCTGCTGGTTGGAAAGCGGCGCCTTGGCGAGAGCCGGAACCCCGGCGGCCAGAGCAGCACCCGCGGCGGCAGTTCCCGCCATCATTGTGCGACGTGTGATCGACATGCAACAGTCCTCCCTGATTGATCAGCATCAACCCGAGCGCAACCTAGGGTAGTTTCAACGGCTGCCAAGCGTTCATTGATCACGTTTTCGAGCGCCGAGGTGGAAATTCAGCCCACTCACAGTTGAAAGGCATTCACTGGATTGAGGCCAATACAATCAAAAGTAGCTTAACCGAATAAGTTCTCGCCATTGTCGCAGTCGTTGACTCCGAACGTAGATTGGGCAACATCCCATTCGTTGAATCGGGTGATCCATCGGTTTCGAGGCTCTCCGGACAGACACTTGGCTTCTTATTATTTCGTTTGCGTTCGTATCGAGGGGTTTTCCCTCCTGCCATAGCTGCGTCAACGACACGACCCGGTCGATTCACTGGTCCCGTGGCGGTCGCATCCGGTGGCGGCAATTCATTACCGGAAAGTCGTTTCGATGATGTCCAGACATCTTGCCGCCGGCGCGGTCCGGCCGCTTTTCCCCATCCTGAAAGTGACGGTCGCGGCAGCGGCCCTCCTGGCGGCGGCAGGCTGTACGCTGGCACCCGACCCGTTGACGTCGGCGCAGATCGCCGCGTCCGCGGAGGAGAAGCTTGCATCGGCTTCGGCGGGGCAGGAGCCCGTGACGCGACCGATCGATCTCGCGGAGGCCATGGCCCGCGCCGTCCTTTACAACCTGGACAACCGGGTCGCGCAGCTGGAAACGGTGCTGCAGACCCGCAAGATCACGTCCGAGAGCCTGTCGGCGCTGCCTCAGATCGCCGCCAATGCGGGCTATGCCGGCCGCAACGTGTATGACGCGAGCTACAGCCGGGACATCGAGACGGGCCGGGTCTCGCTGCAGACGTCGACGTCGCAGGACCTCGACATCCGCACGCGCGACCTCGCCATGTCGTGGAACGTGCTCGACTTCGGCCTGTCCTATGTGCGGGCCCGCCAGGCGGGGGACCGGGCCCTGATCGCGCAGGAGCAGCGGCGCCGGATCATGGCGCGGGTGGTGGAGGAAGTCCGTACCGCCTACTGGCGGGCGCTGGCGGCCGAGTATCTCGGCAAGGAGCTTCGGGCGCTCGAGCGCGAGGTCCGCGGCGCGCTCGACAACGCGCAACGGCTGGCGATGGAAGGGCAGATGCCGCCGGTCGTGGCCCTCACCTACCAGCGCGAGGTCTACGAGATCGTGGACCGCCTGCAGAGCGTCGAAAGCGACGTCGCGGCTGCGCGAAACCAGCTGGCGGCGCTGATGAACCTGCCGCCGGGCACGCGCTTCACGCTGGTGCGTCCGAAGGGCCATGCGTTGCCCTCCGTTTCGAGCGATCCGCAGGCCCTCGTGAAGGAGGCGATCACGCAGCGCGCCGAAGTCCGCGAGGCGCTCTATGACCAGCGGATCGGCGAACTCGACGGCACCAAGGCCCTTCTCGAACTCCTGCCCGGCATCAGCCTCACCGCGGGGCCGAGCTACACGTCGAACAGCTACACCTGGGCCAATGACTGGGTGGGCTGGGGCGCCCGCGCCAGCTGGAACATCATCAGGCTCGCCACCTATCCCGTCACCAAGGCCGAGCTGGATGCCAACGCCGACCTGCGCGAGGAGCGGCTGAAGGCGACGCTGGCGACCGTCGCGCTCCAGGTCCATGTCAGCCGGGTGCGCTACCAGATGGCCCAGCGCCGCGCCGAAACGCTCGGCCGCTACTCCACGGTCCAGTCGCAACTGCTCGAGCGGCTGAAGGCCTCCGCCGCCAGCGCGCAGATGTCGGGCGAAAGCGAAGTCGTGCGCGAAAGACTGGCGGCCCTGCTGGCGCGCGCGCGCCACGACGTTGCGGTGGCCGACGCGCAGTCGGCCTATGCCGCAATCCTGACCAGCCTGGGACGGGATCCCTATCCCGACGTGAACAATGCCTCGCTCGGCGATGTCGCCCGGGCGTTCCGGCAGGCCGGCATCCGCGCTCCGGCGAAAGGCGGCATGTGATGCGGCGGGCCCTCGCCACGCTGGCGTTCGTCGCCGGCGTCCTCCCTGCGCCGCTTGCGGCGCAGGAGAAGCCCCAAACGCGAGGCGTGCTCAGGTCGCTCGGCGAGGTGACCGTCGCCGGTGAACTCGCCGCGCGGATCATCACCATGCCGTTCCGCGAAGGACACGTCTTTCCGGGCGGCGCCGTGCTGGTCGGGTTCGATTGCGCAAGGAACGAGGCGGAAGTCGCGGCGCTGGAGGCCGAACTGGTCGTTGCCCGGGCCACCCATGAGGGGAATCGCTCACTCGAGCGGCACAAGGCGATCGGCTCACGGGACATCGTCATTTCCGGCGCCAGGGTCGACCGCGCCGAGGCGGACCTCGCCGCCGGCCGCGCCCGGCTGGCGGGCTGCACGATCCGGGCACCTTTCGCGGGCGTGGTTGTCGAAACCATGGCCAACCCCTTCGAGATTGCCTCTCCTTCGGGTCCGCTGATGCGCATCGTGGACCTCGAGCGGATCGAGATCGAGTTGATCGCGCCATCGCGCTGGCTGGGCTGGCTCGCCGTCGGCGATTCCTTCGTGTTCAGGGTCGACGAAACGGCCATGCCACTGAACGCCACGATCGTTCGGCTCGGCGGTGTGGTCGATCCCGTGAGCCAGACCGTGAAGGTGTTCGGAGTCCTCGAGACCCGGGATGGCCGGGTCCGGCCGGGGATGAGCGGAACCGCCGTCTTCCCCCGCGCGGGAGGCTGAGATGGCCATGAAGCCGCTGCTGAAGCGGGTGGCAGGACCCGGCAAGGAGCCGTCCCCCGGCGTCGCGGCGCCTGCTTCGTCCGGTCCCGGAGCGGCGGCGGGAGCGCCGGGATCATCCCCGGTCGACCTTCTGCTATCGCTCGAAGCGGCAGCCCGGGCGGCCGCCACGCCGCTGGAACTGGCGCACGTCATCGCGAACGACTGGCGTCGGCTCGTGCCCTGCGGACAGGCCTTCGTTTTCAGGCTGCGGTCCGGACGAAGCCGGATGGTCACCGCATCGGCCCAATCGAGCGTCGAGCGCACATCGCCCTTGGTGGTCGCGCTGGAGCAGGGTGTCGCGGATCGCCTGAGGGCGAACCCGGCGCGCGCGCCGGTGCTGACGACGATGGCGGAACTGGCCGGCCGGGAGGCCGCCGACCATCCCTTTCCGCATTGTTGCCTG
This sequence comes from uncultured Alsobacter sp., assembly GCA_964544365.1. Classification (GTDB taxonomy): domain Bacteria; phylum Pseudomonadota; class Alphaproteobacteria; order Rhizobiales; family Beijerinckiaceae; genus Alsobacter. The sequence goes on along the minus strand of CAZJCW010000049.1, from coordinate 7,147 downwards.
CTGCCGCTTGCAACGCGGGACGGCAGGATCTTCGCGGCGGTGCTGCTCGCCCGGAACGCGGCGTGGACCGAGCGCGACGTGGCTCTCGCGGCCCGGCTCGCCGAAAGCTACGGCCACGCCTGGGCTGCTCTTCTGGGCCGCGCCGGGCTGCGCGACCGATCCTGGCGACGGTTCGTCACGCCTCTGGTCCTTGCTGTGCTGCTCGGGCTTGCCTTCATTCCCGTCCCGCTCACGGCCATGGCGCCAGCAGAGGTCGTCCCTCGCGACGCGGTGGTGGTCAACGCGCCGCTTGATGGCGTCGTCGCCTCCGTCGAGGTTTCGCCCAACGACACGGTGCGAAAGGGTGACGTGCTGGTGCGCTTCGTCGACACGGCCGCCCGTGGCCGCTTCGAGGTCGCCGAGCAGTCGGTCGCTGTCGCCCGCGCCCGCGAGCAGCGGTTGCTGCAAGCGGCCTTCCAGGACAAGACGGCCCGCCGCGAACTGGCCGTGGCCGCTGCCGAACTCGGCCTCGCCGAGGCCGAGCGTGACGCGGCGCGGGAGCAACTCGAGCGGTCCGTCGTGCGGGCGGAACAGGACGGGGTGGCCGTCTTCGCGGGGCGCAAGGATATCGAGGGCAGGCCCGTCTCGACCGGCGAGCGCCTGATGACCCTGGCCGATCCGGCGCTGGTCGAGTTCCGCATCGAACTGCCGGTCAAGGATGCCCTGCTGGCGCGCGAGGGGGCTGCCGTCCGCATCTACCTCGACGCCGATCCGCTCGCCCCTCTCGACGCGACGGTGGTCGAGGCCGCATTCCACGCGACGCCGCAGCCTGCGGGAGGCCTCGCCTTCGTCCTGCGTGCGAACCTCGCCGGGGATGGGCCTCTCCCGCGCCTTGGCTATCGCGGCACGGCCCAGGTGCGCGGCGAAACGGTGAGCCTCGGCTACATGCTGTTGCGCCGGCCGATCACGGCACTGCGTCAGCACGTCTGGCTTTGACGCGATGATCGGTTCCACGGATCAGCTGCCGGCGTTGCGGGAGGATCTTCGGATCCACCCGTCGTCGACCCTGGCGTCCGGCGCACCTGGCTGGGTCGTCCTCGACCCCGTGCGGCATCGTTACTACCAGATCGGGCGAGGTGCGCTCGAGATCCTGTCCGCGTGGTCGGCGGGCACGCGATCCGGGATCAAGGCCGCCCTGGCTGCGAAGGCCGGTCGAATCGTGACCGACGCCGAGATCGACGGCGTCGTCTCCTTCCTCTCGGCGCACGAGTTGACGCGGGATCCCGCCGGGGGAACGGCTGACCTCGTAGCGCGCGAAAAGGCGCGCAGCCATCATTGGCTCGCCTGGCTGATTCACAACTACCTGTTCGTCAAGATCCCGCTGATCCGGCCCCAGCGAGTCCTGGATCGTTGCGTGCCGTTGGCCAATGCCGTGTTTGCACCGCCGGTGCTGTGGTCGCTGCTGGCCCTCGGCCTGTTCTCCCTTGCGCTGGTCGTGCGGCAGTGGGACGCCTTCGTCGCGACCGCCGTATCCTTCCTGACGCTGGAGGGCGCCGCTCTCTATGCCGTGAGCCTCGTGGGCGTGAAGGCGGTGCACGAACTCGGCCATGCGCTGATGGCGACCCGCTACGGCGTGCGCGTTCCGTCGATGGGTGTCGCCCTCATGGTGCTGGCGCCGTTCCTGTATTCGGACGTCAGCGACGCGTGGCGGCTGAAGTCGCGCCGGCAGCGCCTCGCCATCGACAGTGCCGGGATGCTGGCCGAGTTGATGCTCGCCGCGGTCGCGCTGACGCTATGGGTTTTCCTGCCGGACGGGATGGCCCGTTCGATCGCCTTCATCACGGCGACGACGAGCCTCGCGATGAGCCTCGTGCTCAACATGAATCCGTTCATGCGGTTCGACGGATACCACATCCTCGCCGACGCGACCGGAATTCCAAACCTCCAGACGCGCGCCATTGTCGTCGGCCGCTGGATGATGCGCGAGGTGCTGTTCGGGCTCGGCGCGGAGCCGCCGGAGCCGTTCGCCCGGCGCACGCTCGTGATACTCGCCCTCTACGCCTACGCGATCTGGCTCTACAGGTTCTTCCTCTTCCTCGGCATCGCCCTGCTCGTCTACCACATGACGTTCAAGGTGCTCGGCGTGATCCTGTTCCTGATCGAGATCGGCTGGTTCATCGCCCGGCCCATTCTCCAGGAGCTCTCCATCCTCTGGACAGGACGGAACATCCTGATGCGTCGTCCCCGCACCTACCTCACCCTCGGCCTGTTGTGCTGCCTCGCCCTCGTGGCGACGATCCCCTGGTCCACTGCGGTGCGGATCCCGGCCGTGGCCGGCGCGGCGGCCGACTCGGCCGTGTTCCCCCGTGCAGCGGGACAGGTTGACCGCATTGCGATTCAGGCCGGAGCGCAAGTGATGGCCGGCGATGTGCTCCTCGTCCTTCGCTCGCCCGACCTCGAAGCGGAACTGCAGCGTTCGCGGCAGCGTCTTTCGCTGCTGGAGCGCCGCCACGACAGGGCTGCCGCAGATGCCGCCGAGCGGTCCGAATGGGTGGTGCTCGGCCGTCAGGTCGAGGCCGAACGGCAGCGGGCGGCTGCCCTGGAGGCCCAGATCGCCGACCTCGTGCTGCGGGCCCCAACGACCGGCGTTGTCCGCGAACTCGATCCGGCGCTCCGCCCCGGCGTGTGGGTTGGCCTCCGCACGCAGGTGGCCCGCATCGTGGGTCCCGAAAGCGCGGACGTTCGGGGCTACGTCGCCGAAGCCGACATGCGTCGCCTCGAACCTGGGGCGCCCGGCCGGTTCGTGCCCGAGGATGCCCTTCTCGCGGCGATCCCGGTGACGCTGGCGACCTTGGGGCGCACGGCGGTCGAGGATATCGATCTTGCCGTGCTGGCCTCGGTGAACGAGGGCCCTGTCGAGGCAGTTCCGGACGGGCGGCGCCTGAAGGCGGGAGTGGCCGTGTACCGCGCGACCCTTCATGCCGACGCGGCGGCCCCGATCGTGACCCTGCGTGGTACGGTCGTGCTCGAGGGACGACCTGAGAGCTTCGCCGCGCGGATCGCCCGTCAGGTCGTCGGCGTCCTGATCCGCGAATCGGGCGCGTGAACCTTGCTGTGATCATGGCGATCCCACGGGGCTGGACATGGGCACCGCTCCGGGGTTGGCTGTGATCGTCGCCAGCTCGAGGTCCAGCCATGCCCCGCTTCGCCGCCAACCTGTCGATGATGTTCAACGAGTGGGACTTCCTGGACCGGTTCGCTGCCGCGGCCGATGCGGGTTTCGACGCCGTGGAGTTCCTGTTTCCTTACGATCACGATGCCGATGCCATCGGCGCACGGCTGCAAAAGCATCGTCTCACGCAGGCGCTGTTCAACCTGCCTCCGGGCGACTGGGCAGCGGGGGAGCGCGGCATGGCCGCGATTGCGGGTCGGGAGGAGGAGTTCAGGGCCTCCGTGGCCAAGGCCGAACGCTATGTATCCGCCACCGGGGTGAAGCGCGTTCACGTGATGGCCGGCCTTGTTCCGCGCGATGCATCGAGCGTGGCCGTCTATCGCGCCAACGTGCTGCATGCGGCGGACCGGATGGACCGCCTTGGCGTCTCGGTCATGCTGGAGCCGATCAATGGGCGCGACATGCCGGGCTATTTCCTCAACGATTTCGGCTTTGCCGCGGCCTTCATCGCCGATCTCGGACCAGCCCCGGTGCGGCTGCAGTTCGACGTCTATCACCGGCAGATCCTGCACGGGGACGTGACGCGCGGTCTGGAGGCGCTTCTGCCGATCACCGGCCACGTGCAGGTCGCCAGCATTCCCTCGCGCAACGAACCGCAGGGCGAGGAACTGGATTACCGTTTCGTCTTCGAGACGCTCGATCGCCTCGGCTATGCGGGATTCGTCGGGTGCGAATACCGTCCCCGCGCCGCGACGCTCGACGGGCTGGCCTGGTACGCCCCCTGGCGGGCGCGCTGAAGCGGGGCCCGGTGCGGCGGGCAGAGGCGTCGCTAGCGACGCCTTGCGTCACCGGCGCCGAGGTCAGCGCCGTCCGCGTCGTCCTGCACGAACGCCGCGGCCACGGCCTGCATGATCATGCGGGCCTGCCCGGACTCGATGCTGTAGAAAATCGTCTTGCCGTCGCGCCGGGCGCGAACCAGCCCGTCGAGGCGCAGCCGTGCCAGTTGTTGCGACACGGCCGCCTGCCGGCGACCGAGTGCGCGCTCGAGATCCGTCACGCTGCGTTCGCCTTCCATCAGAAGGCACATGATCATCAGGCGCGCCTCATGCGACAACGCCTTCAGGAGTGCGGAAGCGTCGCGCGCATTGCGCGCCATCTGTTCCATCGGGAAAGGCGTAGCCATTTAGGAGGGGTATTTCCGGAATTTTCAGTTGCCGAACGCACGTTAGACACGCCGTGCGTGTCTCGTAAAGACTATTGTCCTCTCCCCGGGCATAAATCGGGGATTGCATGCTCATTCGATCCCGTCCCTCGGCGGGCGTAGAACTCTGTCCTGGAAGGTGTGCCGGATGCGCAAGGTGCTGTTCATCGCCGCCGACCAGTGGCGGGGTGATTTTGCTACCCTTCACAAGGGCTTCAGCCTCACGCCGAACCTCGACGCGCTGGCGTCCGAAGGCGTCAGGTTCACGCGTCACTATACGCCTGCGGCGCCGTGCGGGCCGGCCAGGGCCACGTTGCTGACGGGGCTCTACCCCTTCGTCCATCGTTCCGTGCGGAATGCGACGCCGCTCGATGCGCGTTTCTCCAACCTTGCATTGCAGGTGCGCATGGGCGGGTACGATCCCGTGCTCTTCGGCTACACGGATTCGTCGGTCGATCCGCGGACGGTGGCGCCAGACGATCCCCGGACGCGCAGCTTCGAGGGCATCCTTCCCGGTCTCCGGCTCGAGGCCGCCCACAACGAACTCAGCCTGCAGCCATGGGCGACCGACCTCGCCCGCAAGGGCTACACGGTGCCGGAGAGGCTGCACGATCTGTACAATCACCCCGGTTCGAACCGGAAGATGGCGACCTTTTCGCGGGCGCCTGCCCTCTACGCGGCTGACGATTCGGACACGGCCTGGCTCACGAACCGGCTGCTGGACTGGTGGCTGCTGCGCCGGGACGATCCGTGGTTCGTCCATCTCGTCTGGATGCGCCCCCACCCGCCTTTCATTGCGCCGGCGCCCTACAACACTCTCGTGGAACCCACGGCCATTGCGCCGTTGAGCCGCTGCGCGTCGCTCGATGCCGAGCGCTCGTCGCATCCGTTCCTGGCCGCCTGGCTGGGCGAGCAGGACAGCCACGACTACCTGAAGAGCCAGGTGAACCCCCTGCGCGTGTCGCCGGATGATCTCATGGCGATGCGGGCGGTCTATCTCGGCCTCATCGCCGAGGTGGACGCCCATCTCGGGCGGCTCGTCGCCCACCTGAAGGCCACGGGGGAGTGGGAGGAAACGCTCGTCGTCGTCACCGCCGACCACGGCGAAATGCTTGGCGACCACTGGTGCTGGGGGAAGGGCGGATATTTCGAACCGTCCAACCACATCCCGCTGGTGATCCGGGCACCGGGGATGCCGGCCGAGGCGGCCGGGCGCGTCATCGACGCCTTCACAGAGAGCGTCGACATCGCTCCCACCATCCTGGACTGGTTGGGGCTCGAGGTTCCGCAGGACATGAACGGCGTGTCGCTGATGCCGTGGCTGCGTGGCGAAAGTCCGTCCGACTGGCGGGACTATGCGTTCTGGGAATTCGACTTCCGCAGCCTCGGCGGCGGGATCGAGCAAGACCTCGGTCTTCTGCCGGACCAGTGCACGCTGGATGTCATCCGGGAGGAACGCTGGAAATACGTGCATTTCACGACGCTGCCGCCGTTGCTGTTCGACCTGCAGAACGACCCCGGCGAGTTCGTGAACCTTGCCGGAGACCCTGCGTGCCAGGGGGAAGTGGCTCGCCTGGCGCGCCGCCTCCTGTCTCACCGGATGCTGCACGCGGAGCGGTCGCTGCCCAACATGAAGCTCGGTCGCCACGGGGTGAGGCACTGGACAGGGCCGCGCGGCTCCGTACCCCGGGAATAGGCGTCGTCCCCATCCGAGGCGCGGAGCAGCGGCCGGCTCGCCGAATTTTGAACCTTGTGTCTATTTTCTGAGCAGATATTCGTCCTCGGTATAATCGCGCCGTGAGTGACCCATCCGGCATCCGGAACCGGCACCGGTGGGTCGGCGCTGCCGCCCTTGCGTGCAGGGTGCGACGTTTTGCCTCTGAATCACTCGGAATAGTTGTCCAACCGCCCCTCGCCGCGTCTGGCACGGCCCTTGCGATTGCGTGACTCGGTCAATCCGGTTCCGAGGGGACACTCATGAGTCTTAACATCCGCAATTTCCTGGCCGGCGCCGCCGTCGCCACCGGCGTCGCTCTCGCGGCGTTCGGCGCACAGGCGCAGAACACCATCAAGGTCGGCATCCTGCACTCGCTGTCGGGCACGATGGCGATCAGCGAGACGACCCTGAAGGACGTCATGCTGATGCTCATCGAGGAGCAGAACAAGAAGGGCGGCGTGCTCGGCAAGAAACTCGAGGCCGTCGTCGTGGACCCGGCGTCCAACTGGCCGTTGTTCGCCGAGAAGGCGCGCGAGTTGCTCACCAAGGACAAGGCCGCCGCGGTGTTCGGCTGCTGGACCTCGGTGTCCCGCAAGTCCGTGCTGCCGGTGTTCGAGGAGCTGAACGGCATCCTCTTCTACCCGGTGCAGTACGAGGGCGAAGAGTCGTCCCGCAACATCTTCTACACCGGCGCCGCCCCGAACCAGCAGGCGATTCCGGCCGTCGACTACCTGATGGAAAACGAGAAGGTCCAGCGCTGGGTGCTCGCGGGCACCGACTACGTCTATCCGCGCACGACCAACAAGATCCTCGAAGCCTACTTGAAGTCGAAAGGCGTCAAGCAGGAAGACATCATGATCAACTACACGCCGTTCGGTCATTCCGACTGGCAGACGATCGTTGCCGACATCAAGAAGTTCGGTTCGGCCGGCAAGAAGACCGCGGTGGTGTCGACTATCAATGGCGATGCCAACGTTCCCTTCTACAAGGAGCTTGGTAACCAGGGCATCAAGGCCAAGGACATCCCGGTCGTGGCGTTCTCGGTCGGTGAAGAGGAACTGGCCGGCATCGACACCAA
>CAZJCW010000048.1:0-21326 GCA_964544365.1 uncultured Alsobacter sp. | reverse complement strand
CCTCGGCGTGCTCGACCACGGTCACGGGCACGGGGTCGCTGCCTTCGGCCTCGAGGAGAAGGTCGGGCTCGTCGCATGCGCCGTGGAGGTCGAGGGCGACGGCGTGGGGCTGGGAACGGCCACCTTCGACCTGCCGCGCCTGCCGCAGGAGATCGGCGAGGCCGCCCCCGATGAAGCCATCGCGGCCGCCATCGGCGTCGAGCCCGAGGATATCGGCTTCGACCGCCACGAGCCGACGATCTATTCCGCCGGCGTCGGCTTCACCTTCGTTCCCCTGCGCACGCGGGAGGCCGTGGTGCGGGCGCGGGTGAACCGGGAGCGCTGGAAGAAGGCCATAGGGCCCGCCGACCACGCCAACGCCTTCGTCTATTGCCGCGAAACCGCCGAGCCCGGCCACCACTGGCACGCCCGCATGTTCGCCCCGGACCTCGGCATCGGCGAGGATCCGGCCACGGGATCCGCCGTCGCGGCCTTCGCCGGAGCCGTCATGCGGTTCGAGGCCCCGGCCGACGGCGAGCACGCCATGGTCGTGGAACAGGGCTACGAGATGGGCCGGCCCTCCCAGATCACGCTTGGCCTGACCGTCGCCGGCGGCCGGCTCGAGCGGGCCACGATCGGCGGCTCGGCCGTGATCGTGTCGGAAGGAGCGCTCCGCCTGTGACCGACTTCGTCTTCCGCCGCGTCACGACGCTGGACTGCGTGTTCGAGCCCCGCGCGTGGGACTGGGCCGAGCGCGAGAGCGCGCGCATCGACGCGCACTGGGCGACCATCGCCGCCGACAATCCGGCCCTGTTCGACGGCCGCGTGCTGGTCCAGCACCGCGGCGTCTTCGACGGGGACGTGTTCCGCGGCGCCTATCTCGAAACCCGCTTCTCGCGCTTCATCGCCTGGCGGGACTTCGGCTTCCCGGACCCCGCCGTCCGCAATTGCTTCGCCATGGCGGCCCTGCGGTCCGGCGACGGCGCCTGGCTGCTCGGCGTCATGGGCGGTCACACCGCCAATGCCGGAAAGGTCTACTTCCCCGCCGGGACGCCCGATTTCGACGACGTCTTCGGCGATCGCGTCGATCTCGCCGGCAGTGTCCTGCGCGAACTGGAGGAGGAGACCGGGCTGCGCCCCGGCGACGTGCGCCTCGCGCCCCATTGGACCCTGATCGAGGCCGGCCCCCGCGTCGCCTGCATGCGCGATGCGGTGGTCGATGCGCCCGCATCCGAGATCCGCGACCGCATCCTGGCCTCGCTTGCGCTGGAGGAGCAGCCGGAGCTCTCCGACATCCGCATCGTGCGCTCGGCCGCCGACATCGACGACGAGGCGATGCCGCCCTTCGTCTCCGCCTACCTGCGGGAGCGCCTGCGCTAGCGCCCCGCGTCACCCTCCGCGCCCGATCCCTCGCCGGTCCCCCCTCTCCCGTCATCCGCGGGCTTGGCCCGCGGATCCACGGCTTCGGGCGCCGGACCGGCCGGGCCGCGCCCGGCCATGACGGCGGAGCGCGCGCGCTCGGGCGGATGGGGGAAACGAGCGGCTGGCGGCCCGTCTCCGCCCATGCGACCGTAGCGCGAAGAGAACCGGGGAGGGCAGCGCGATGGGGCCGCTGGCGGGCGTCAGGATCGTCGAGATGGCCGGCATCGGCCCGGCTCCGTTCTGCGCCATGCTGCTGGCGGACATGGGCGCCGACGTCATCCGCATCGACCGCCCCGTCGCAGTCGACCTCGGCTTTGCGCTCGATCCGCGACATGACCTGCTGAACCGGAGCAAGCGGGCCGCCGCCATCGACCTCAAGGCGCCCGGGGGCGTCGCCGCCGTCATGCAGCTCGTGGCGCGGGCCGACGTCCTGATCGAGGGGTTCCGGCCCGGCGTGATGGAGCGCCTCGGACTCGGCCCCGATGCGTGCCATGCCGTGAACCGGCGCCTCGTCTACGGCCGCATGACGGGCTGGGGCCAGCAGGGACCGCTCGCCCAGCGCGCGGGGCACGACATCAACTACATCGCCATGGCCGGCGCGCTGGCCGCCATCGGTCCCGCCGACGGTCCCGTGCCGCCGTTGAACCTCGTCGGCGACTTCGGCGGTGGAGCGCTCTATCTCGCGATGGGCGTCCTCGCGGCGCTCGTCGAGGCGCGGGCCTCGGGCGAGGGGCAGGTCGTCGACGCCGCCATGGTCGACGGCACCGCCAGCCTGATGACGATGTTCTACGGCCTTCGGGCCGCTGGCCTGTGGCAGGCCCGCCGCGGCACCAACGCGCTGGACGGCGCGGCGCCCTACTATGCGGTTTACGCCACAGCCGACGGCGGCCACATCGCGGTCGGCGCCCTCGAAGCGCGCTTCTACCTCGCATTCCTGCACGGCCTCGGCCTCGACCCCGCCGACCTGCCGGACCGGGACGATCCGGCACAGTGGCCGGCCCTGCGTGAGCGGATCGCCGCGGTGGTCGCGGGCCGCAGCCGGTCGCACTGGGAAGCCGTGTTCGAGGGCACGGACGCCTGCGTGTCGCCGGTCCTCGACATGGAGGAGTGCATGACCCATCCCGCCGCGGTCGCCCGTGCGGCCTACGGCGAGACCGCGGGCATCCCCGGCCCTGCCGCCGCGCCGCGCTTCAGCCGCACCCCGGCCGGCGTGCGCCATGCGCCGGTCGATCCGCGCACGGACACGCGGGGAGCCCTGGCTGCGTGGGGGTTCGACGCGCGGTCGATCGAGGCTCTGGCCGGCGCGGGAGCCATCCTGCCGGACAACGGGTGACGCCTACCGCGGGTTGGCGGGGCGGATGACGATGCCTTCGGCCAGTTGAAGGCACGTCAGCAGGCTCGCATAGCTCGGAAAGGATGCCAGCGCCTGCGTGGACGCGCATTGCGCGCGCGAGGCCGCCTTCGCGGTCGACCAAAGCCCCGTCACCTGGGTCCGTGCATCGTCCTCGTCCTGCAGGCACGCCGCCTTCGGGCGCTGAGGCAGGTCGAGCCGCGACTCCAGATGCGTGCAGTACCGGTTCGTATCGAACCGCGGCACCGTGTCGGAGACTGGACTGAACAGCGTTGCAAGGACCGCTATCGCGCCGACGGACTTCATGCGCTGACCTTCGAGACCGTTCTGCCGGGCCGAAATCTAGCACCGGGCCAGGATGCTTGATAGTTGGTTAGCGTGGACGCTACAATTCGAGGTGGATCGTCCGCAGCCGGACCATGCCGGCTTCTCCCGGAGGAGTCGTGGCCGCCATCGAGACCCTCTCCGGACGGAGCCGCGTCCGTCTTCTCGCAGCGTGCACGGCGGTTGCGATCGCTGCGGCCGGCTGCAACCAGCAGGCCGCGCTCCAGGCGCCGCCTCCGCCGCCGGTGACCGTGGCCAAGCCGCTGCGCAGCGAGATCCCCGACTACGCGTCCTTCACCGGCCAGACCGCCCCGTTCGCCTCCGTCGATCTCGTCGCCCGTGTTCCCGGCTTCCTGCGTTCGGTGGGGTTCGTCGACGGGTCGGACGTCGAGAACGACAGGACCCTGTTCGTCATCGAGCAGGAGCCCTACCAGGCGCAGGTCGCCCTCGCGCAGGCGACGCTGGAGCAGCACCAGGCGCAGTTGAAGGCGGCGGAGGCCGAGTTCGAGCGCCAGGAGATCCTGCGCCAGCAGGTCGTTTCCACCCAGGCGAACTACGACAAGGCTCTCGCCAATCGCGACAGCGAGCGCGCTGCCGTCGCCGAGGCGCAGGCCAACCTCGACATCGCGAAGATCAACCTCGGCTACACGACCGTGAAGGCACCGTTTGCCGGGCGCATCGGCCGCCACCTGGTCGATCCCGGCAACCTGGTCGGGCAGGGCGCCCCGACCAAGCTGGCGACGATCCAGGATCTTGGCCGGATCTACGTCTACTTCACCGCCAGCGAGCAGGATGTGCTGCGCTTCCGCGCCATGCTCGCCGCCCGTGGCCTCGATCGCACGGCCATCGAGACGATCCCGGTCGAGATGGGTCTGCAGAACGAAACCACCTTCCCGCACAGGGGCCGGCTCGACTTCGTCGACACGGGTCTCGATCCGGCGAGCGGGACCATGCAGGTCCGCGCCGTCATCGACAACGCGACGAAGCTGCTCATCCCGGGCCTGTTCGCGCGGCTGCGCATTCCGCTCGGCGGGCCGAAGCCGCTGCTGCTCGTGCCCGAGACGGCCCTCGGCATCGACCAGATCGGTCCCTACGTCCTGACGGTCGACCAGAACCAGACGATCGCCGCCAGGCGTGTCACGCTCGGCGCCGCCGATGGCGGACTGCGCGCCATCGCCTCCGGCCTCTCAGACACCGACGTCGTCGTCATCGACGGCCTGCAGAACGCGTCTCCCGGCCGCAAGGTGACCGTGCGGGAGGGGGCGATCCGCCTCGCCGCCCCGCGGCCGTCTCCCTAGGGCCGCGGCCATGATGGCGAAGTACTTCATCGAGCGGCCGATCCTCGCCAACGTCATCGCGATGATCACCATCGTGGTCGGCGCGGTGTCGGCGCTGTTCCTGCCCGTCGCCCAGTATCCGCCGATCACGCCGCCCACCGTTCAGGTCACCGCCCGCTTCCCCGGCGCCAGCGCGCAGACCGTGATCGAAACCGTGGCCCTGCCCATCGAGCAGCAGGTCAACGGCGTCGAGAACATGCTCTACATGCAATCCTCGGCCGCCAACGACGGCACCTACTCGCTGATCGTCACCTTTGCCGTCGGCACCGATCTCGACATCGCGCAGGTGCAGGTCGAGAACCGCCTGACCTCCGCCCTGGCATCGCTGCCGCAGGCCGTGCAGGCGCAGGGTGTCGTCACGAAGAAGAAGTCGACCGCCATCCTTCAGATCGTGGCGCTCACCGCGCAGGACCCGAAGCTCGACAGCCTGTTCCTGAGCAACTACGCCACCATCAGCCTTCGCGACACGATCGCCCGCATTCCCGGTGTCGCCGACACCAACGTGTTCGGCGCCGGTCAGTACAGCATGCGCGTCTGGCTCGATCCCGAGCGGATGCAGGCGCGCGGACTGACGCCGTCGGACATCATCAATGCCATCCAGCAGCAGAGCCAGGAGGTCGCGGCCGGCCAGGTCGGAGCACCGCCGGCGCCGAGCGGGCAGGCCTTCCAGTTCACCCTCAACCTCGCCGGCCGCTTCACCGACGCGGCGCAGTTCGAGGACATCGCGGTCAAGACCGCCAACGCCTCCGGCGGAACCATCACCCGCATCCGGGACGTCGGGCGGGTGGAACTCGGGGCCCAGAGCTACAGCCAGTTCTTCACGCTGGACAACAGGCCCGCCGCCGGCATCGCCGTGTTCCAGTCGCCGGGCGCAAACGCACTCGACGTCGCCAATTCCGTCCGGGCCGAGATGGACCGCCTGTCGGCGCAGTTTCCGGCCGGCGTCACCTACACCATTCCCTTCGACACGACGGCTTTCGTCCGCGCCTCGATCCGCGAGGTCTGGGTCACGCTCGGCCTCGCCGGCGTTCTGGTGCTCGTGGTGATCCTCGTCTTCCTGCAGAACTGGCGGGCGACGCTGGTTCCGGCCACCACCGTGCCCGTCACCATCATCGGCGCCTTCGCCGCGATGGCGCTGCTCGGCTTCAGCATCAACCTGCTCACCCTGTTCGCGCTGGTGCTCGCCATCGGCATCGTCGTCGACGACGCCATCGTCGTGGTCGAGGGCGTGTCGAAGCATGTCGAGGACGGCACGCCGCCCAAGGAGGCCGCCATCACCGCGATGGGCGAGCTGTTCCGTCCCATCATGGGCATCACGCTCGTCCTGATGTGCGTGTTCCTGCCGGCAGCCCTGCTGCCCGGCATCGTCGGCCAGCTCTACCGCCAGTTCGCGCTCGTGATTGCCGCCACCGCGCTCATCAGCGCCATCAACGCCGTGACCCTGAAGCCCACGCAGAGCGCCCTCTGGCTGAGACGGGAGGAAGCGGGACGCCGCAAGAACGCCTTCTACCGCGCCTTCGACGCCGTCTACGGGGCCGCCGAGCGGGGATACGTCTCGCTGGTCCGGCGGATGGTCGGCCGGTCCCCGGCCATGGTCGTCCTGGCGCTCGCCGTCACGGGGGTCGCGATCTGGGGACTTGTCCGCCTGCCGACGGCGTTCATCCCCACCGAGGACCAGGGCTACGTGCTCGTCGCCGTGCAGCTTCCCGACGCGGCGTCGCTGCAGCGGACCAACGTCACGATGGAGAAGGTCACCAGCATCGCCAAGGCAGTGCCGGGCGTCGCGCAGGTCGTCTCCATCGGGGGCATCTCCCTGTTCGACAACAATGCCTCGGTCGCCAATTCGGGCGTCGCCTATGTGATCCTGAAGGACTGGGACGAGCGCGGGAAAGGCGAGGATCTGCTGTCGATCTACCGCTCCTTGCAGGCGAGACTCGACGAGCTGCAGGAAGCACGGTCCACCGTCGTTCCCCCGCCGCCCATCCAGGGGCTCGGCCTTGCCGGCGGCTTCCAGATGCAGGTCGAGCTGACGGACGGCTCCTTCGACTATCTGAAGCTGCAGCAGGCGGCCGACTCGGTCATCGCGCTCGCCAACGCGCAGCCACAACTTCAGCGCGTGATGACGCCGTTCCGCGCCGGCGCGCCGCAGCTCACTGTCGATGTCGACCGCACCAAGGCGGAGACGCTCGACGTCGGCGTCGGCGACGTGTTCCAGGCGATCCAGACCTACATGGGCTCGACCTATGTCGCGCAGATCTCGAAGTTCGGGCACACGTTCCCCGTGTTCGTGCAGGCCGACACGCGTTTCCGGCTGACCCCGGACGACATCTTGCGCCTGCAGGTGCGCAACGCGCAGGGCAACATGGTGCCGATCGGGACGCTCGCGACCGTTCGGCCGGCGCCGGGGCCCGCGCTCGTCTCGATGTTCAACATGCACCCCACCGCGACCATCAACGGGGCGTCCGGGCCGGGCACGAGTTCCGGTCAGGCGCTGGACCTGATGGAGCGGGTGGCCGGCGCGGTTCTGCCGGCCGGCACGAGCTTCTCTTGGGCAGGCGTCTCCTACCAGGAGCGGCAGGTCGGCGCGCAGGCCTACGCGGTGCTCGGCCTCGCCATGCTGCTGGTCCTGCTCGTCCTCGCCGGCCAGTACGAGAGCTGGAGCGCGCCCTTCGCGGTGATCCTCGCCGTGCCGCTCGCCCTCATCGGCACCGTCGGGGCGCTGATGCTCGCCGGGGCGGCGAACAACATCTACACGCAGATCGGCCTCGTCCTGCTGATCGCGCTGGCCAGCAAGAACGCCATCCTGATCGTCGAGTTCGCGCGCGACCTGCGCATGCTCGGCGGCCGGTCCGTCGAGGAGGCCGCCATCGAGGCGGCGCGGGTCCGGTTCCGCCCGATCCTGATGACCTCGTTCGCCTTCATCCTCGGCGTCGCTCCGCTCGTCTTCGCCACCGGGGCGGGGGCGGGGGCGCGGCGGTCGATCGGCATCGCCGTCTTCAGCGGCATGCTCGCCTCGACCTGTCTGGCCGTGCTCTTCGTGCCGTCCTTCTTCGTCGTGCTGCAGCGCTGGTCGGAGCGGCGCGCGGCGAAGGCGGCGCCCGCGCCGGCGCGGACAGCCGTGGCATCCGGCGGATAGGAAGCCTGAACCGAAAACGCAGACCGGGAGGACGCCTCATGCTGAAGATGATCGCCGGCGCGCTGGGTGCGCTGGTTCTCCTGCTGGCAAGCCCGCCTGCATCGGCGGTCGAGACCATCGAGCCCCGGGCGATCGCCTTGCTCAAGCGCATGCACGACACCCTCGCGGGGGCCCGGACGCTCGCCTTCACCGCCATGGCAATGCACGACGTGCGCAACGCCGAGGGCCAGTCCATCTTCCTGCTCGACGCGGCGCAGGTCGTCATGCGTCGTCCCGACCGTCTGCGCATCACCGTCGTCGGCGACGGCCCGCCCATCGACGCGATCTGGAACGGCAGGACGCTGCGCGCCTTCAACCCGGCGGCGCGGCTCGTCGCGAGCCATGACGACACGAGCCTGGAGGGGGCTCTCAAGGCCGCCGTGGGGCAGGCCGGCGTCGCCGCGCCGTTCGCCGACGTCCTCCTCGCCGGGACGGGCAAGCCCATCACCGACGGACTGACGTCTGCCTTCGTCGTCGGCACGTCTTCGCTCGTCGGGGGCGTGCGGACCGACGTCGTCTCCTTCGCCGCGCCGGACGCCCACGGCCAGGTGTGGATCGGCGAGAAGGACGGCTTGCCGCGCCGGCTGGTCGTCACCTATGTCGACGAGGCCGGCCAGCCGCGCCACTCCGTCGATTTCCGCCAATGGCGGCTCGACCGCCGGGTCGGCAACCGCATGTTCGACAGCCGCCACATGGACAACGCGAAGCCCGTCGCCCTCAATGCCCTGAAGCCCTGACCGGAGAGACACCATGTCGAAGCGTCCCCTTGTTCTCCTGGCCGTCGCGACCGCCGCACTCGTCGCGCCTCTCGCTCCGGCCGAGGCGTTCTGGGCGGCCCGTGGCTGGCGCGGCGGCGTTGCCGTCGGCGGCGTCGGCGTGGGCGTCGCCCGCGCCCCGGTCCTCGAGCCCCGCGTCGTCTATCCCGAATGCTGGCGTTGCGCGCCGTACCCCTCCGCCGGGGCCGTCGCGGCGGGCGTGGCCCTGGGAGCCGCCGCCGGCGCACGTGCGGCTGCCGCCTCATCCGGCGGAAGCTCCGTGGTCGTCAACCCGGCGCCCGCCGCCGTCGCGGCCCCCGCGCCGGCGCCGGCGCCCGCACCTGCACCCGCGCAGGCTTCGTCTCCGTCGCCCGCGCCCGCTCCGGCCGCTACGGTCGCGGCCGGCGGCAAGGCGGCCGGCGATGCCTGCGCCGCGAAGCTTCCCCCCGAGTCCAGGCTGATCTACGACGCGACCGTGAAGAACCTCGGCAGCGCGGCGTCGATCAAGGATGTCGTGTCCACGCAGACCCGAGCCCTGGTCATGCAGGGCAAGGTGCAGATGTCGACGGCGAAGTCGTCGGCCGAGGCGACCGCGCCCTGCCTGGAACTCGTCGCCAAGGGCTGAGCCTTGAAGGGGCGCAGGCTGCCGGGCAGGCTCCGCCCGGCAATCCTGTCAGAGCGCCAGCGCGCGTTTCACCATCTCGATGCCGTAGTCGCGCTCGGCGGCGGCGCGGCTGACCTTGCCCTGGCGCAGATCCTCCGCCAGCAACTCCAGCGGCCGTTCCGACGGCGGTCCCCAGCCGCCGCCGCCCAGCGTCTCGACGCGGATCGTCTCGCCGGCCTTCATCACCAGCCCCGATGCCTTGGAATGCAGCTCCTGAGCCTCGGGCGTGCCGGGGTTGCGGATGATGCGCGTGACGTTCGACGGCAGTCCCCCGTAAAGCCCCGGCGCCGGCACGAGGTGCGCGTCCGAGCGGGCCGAGAAGATCGTGCCGTCGTCGCGGATGCGGATCTGCCGGGCCATGCCGAGGCCGCCGCGATGACGCCCCGCCCCGCCCGAATCCGGCACGAGGCAGTATTCGTCCAGCAGCAGCGGATACTCGAGTTCCAGCGCCTCGACCGGGAGGTTGGTCGAGTTGACGGTGTGGACGTGCACCGCGTCCTGCCCGTCCGAGTCGGCGAACGCCCCGGCCCCGCCGCCCATGCTCTCCGGATAGACGTAGGTCGCCTTGCGGCGCGCGTGCCAGCCGGACACGGAGGTGGCCGACGTGCTGTCGTTGCACGATGCCATCGTCTCCTCCGGCGGCAACGCCTGGTAGAGCGCGCCGAACACCGCGCCGCACAGCCGGTTCGACGTGACCGCCCGGGCCGCGACCGCGGCCGGCGGGCGTGGGTTCACGATCGTCCCTTCCGGCGCCGTGATGCGGATCGGGTCGATGATGCCCTGGTTCGGCATGAGGCCGGGGTCGAGCACCGCCTTCACGCAGTAGTACACCGACGCCTTGATCGCGCTGTCGGGCAGGTTCACCGCCCCGCGCGCCTCCGGCCCGGACCCGGCGAAGTCGAGTTCCAGCGTGTCCCCCGCGATGCGCGCCGTGCACACGATGGGCACCATCGGCCCCTCGAAGCCGTCGTCGTCCAGCGAGCGCTCGAAGCGGTATTCCCCGTCGGGCAGCGCGGCGATGCGGTTCTTCAGCCGCCGGTTCGTGTAGGTGAGGATGTCCTCGATGGCGCGCTCCACCGTGGGCCAGCCCATGCGGTCGACAAGCCGCAGCAGCATCTCGGCGCCCCGCGCATTGCTGCCGATCTGCGTCTTCAGGTCGAGGATGCGCTCCTCGGGGTCGCGCGTGTTGTGGGCGATGAGTTCCAGCAGGTCGACGTCGATGACGCCGCCCCGCGCGATCCGGATCACCGGCAGGCGGATGCCCTCCTCGAAGATCGAGCGCGAGGTGCCCGATGTCGATCCCGGCGTCTTGCCGCCGACGTCCGCGTGGTGGGCGATGTTGCCGCAGAAGAAGCGCACCACGCCGTCATGATGCACGGGGGTGATGATCGAGATGTCCGGCAGGTGGCTCCCGCCGGCGAGATAGGGGTCGTTGCAGATGAAGGCGTCGCCCGGCTGCATGTCGGCGAGGCTGTAGCGGCCGAGGATCGTCTCCACGGCGCCGATCATGGCGCCGAGATGGATCGGGATGTGGTCGGCCTGCGCGATCAGCCGGCCCGCCGCGTCGAACAGCGCCGTCGAGCAGTCCCGCCGCTCCTTGATGTTCGTCGAGAAGGACGAGCGGATCAGGATCGAGCCCATGTCCTCGGCGATGGCCAGCAGCCGGTTGCTGAACACCTCCATCTGGATGGCGTCGAACAGGCGGTCGCCGGTCTTCGCCGCCGCCACGGCCGGTGTCGTGTCCGTCGTCATGGC
The DNA here is from genome assembly GCA_964544365.1 of uncultured Alsobacter sp. GTDB lineage: Bacteria > Pseudomonadota > Alphaproteobacteria > Rhizobiales > Beijerinckiaceae > Alsobacter. The sequence continues at coordinate 10,564 of CAZJCW010000048.1, read as the reverse complement.
GCCACCTGCAGGATCATGTTGCCGTGCCTGTCGACGGTGAGGCGCTGGCCGGGCAGCACCACTGTCGTCGAGCTCATCTCGTTGACGATCGCCGGTCCCTCGAGCGGCTGGCCGACCGGCAGCAGCTCGCGCTGGTAGACGCTCGCCATCCGCCACCCGTGCCGCGCGTCGATATAGACGCTGCGCTCGCCGATCCGCGCCCCGTCGACGGACGGTCCGCCCTTGTGCAGCCGTTCCGGCGGCTTGGGAACCTCGCCGACGGCCTGCAGCCGGCAGGTGACGAACTCGATCGCCCGGTCGGCGATGAAGTACCCGTACTCGCGGTCGTGCGCGGCGTGGAAGCGGCGCACGAGCTCCTCGAAGTCGTCCGGCCCCAGGCCCGAGCAGTCGACCTTGACCTCGAAGTTCTGGCCGCGATAGCGGGCGTCGAGGATGCGGCGCTCGCTGCGGCGCCCCGGGGCGATGCCCTCGCGGTCGAGCCAGGCGTCGCCCTCGCGGCTCAGCGACCCGAGCAGGTCGAGCACGCCGCGCCAGCTCGTCGGGTCGGCGTCGCCGAAGCAGCTGCGCACATAGTCGGAGGACAGGTCCGTGTGGAGCATCCCGCGGGCGCACAGCGTCCCGGGCTCGATCGGGATCAGCACCGTGGGGATGCCGCACTCCACCGCCACTTCCGCCGCGTGCAGCGGCCCCGCCCCGCCGAAGGCCGCCAGCGCGAAGTCGGAGATCGCATAGCCGCGCTCGATGGACACCGCCCGGATCGCGCGGCTCATGTTGGCGTTGGCGATCTGGATCACGCCGTGCGCGGCCGCCTCGACGGACAGCCCGAGCGGCGTCGCGATGGTGTCCGCGATCACCCGTCGGGCCGCCTCGAGGTCGACCGACATCCGGCCGCCGAGGAAGGTGTCGGGATCGAGCCGCCCCAGCGTCAGGTTCGCGTCCGTGATCGTCGCCTCGGTCCCGCCCTGGCCATAGGCGACCGGCCCCGGCGAGGCGCCGGCCGAGCGTGGTCCGACCTTCAGGGCTCCCGCGGCGTCGACCGCCGCGATGGACCCGCCCCCGGCCCCGATGACGTGGATGTCGATCATCGGCGTCTTCACCGGATAGCCCGCCACCAGCCGGTTGCCGGTGAACAGCGGGCGTCCCTCGTGGATCAGCGACACGTCGGTCGACGTTCCGCCCACGTCGAAGGTGATGAGATCCGGCAGCCCCGCGAGCGTGCCGATGGCGGCCGCGCCGACGACGCCGGCCGCCGGACCGGAGACGCAGGTCCGCACGGGGCACTCGCGCGCCGTCTCCACCGACATCAGCCCGCCGTTGGAATGGATGGTGTAGGGCTCCGCCGGGATGCCGAGGCTGGCGACGCGGCGCCGGAACTCGTCGAGGTAGCGGCCCATGCGCGGCCCGGTGAAGGCGTTGACCACGGTCGTCGACATGCGCTCGAACTCGCGGAACTCGGGAAGGATCCGCGACGACACGCTGACATAGACGCCCGGCAGGAGCCGCTCGACGGCGGCCCGCGCCGTCTCCTCGTGTTCCGGAGCGAGGTAGGAATGCAGGAAGCAGATCGCCACCGCCTCCACCTTCTCGTCCTTGAGCTTCAGCACCGCCGCGTCCAGCGAGGCGGGATCGAGCGGGATCAGCGCCGTTCCCTCCGGCCCGATGCGCTCCGTCACCTCCTGCCGCCGTTCGCGCGGAACGAGCGGTGCCGGCTTGCGCACGCGGTAATCGTAGATCGACGGCCTGGCCTGCCGCCCCAGCTCCAGCACGTCGCGGAAGCCCCGCGTTGTCAGCAGGCCGGTGCGGGCGCCGCGCCGCTCGATCACGATGTTGGTCGCCACCGTCGTGCCGTGGCCGAGATAGCCGACGTCCTTGCCCGAGACGCCGGCCAGGTCCATGAGCTGCCGCAGTCCGTTCTCGATGGCTTCGGACGGGTCCCCGGGAGTAGAGGGGACCTTGTAGAAGCGGATCGTGCCGTCAGCCTCGTCCATCAGGATGAAGTCGGTGAACGTGCCGCCGACGTCGATTCCGATCCTGATCATGGGCGCTACCGTCGCTGTGGGTGGGGTTCCGGCATGCGACGCTTGCATTACGCCGGCGCAACTTGCTAAAGCCCCGTCTTCCAGAATCTGCTAGCTTGTCATAATGTATACAAAGCAGGGTCGCAAGGTGGCGGCGGGGACGTCGGATTGGGCGGTCCTGGACCGACCCACGGCCGGCGAGGGTGGAGACCAGCGGTCGGAGGACCAACGATGAGCGCATCCTACGATCTGGTCATCCGTGGTGGCACCGTCGTCACCGCGACCGACATCGTTCAGGCGGACGTGGCGATTGCCGGCGAGAGCGTCGTCGCCGTCGGCCGCGGCCTTGGCTCCGCCGCACGGGAGATCGACGCCACCGGCCGGCTGGTGATGCCGGGCGGCGTGGACGGCCACTGCCATATCGAGCAGATGACCGCGGCCGGCCTCGTCAACGCCGACAATTTCGAGAGCGCGACGGTCTCGGCGGCCTTCGGCGGCACCACGACCGTCATTCCCTTCGCTGCCCAGCACGTCGGCCTGAACCTCAGGCAGGTCGTGGCCGACTACAAGGCGCTCGCGGCAAGGGGTGCCGTGATCGACTACGCCCTCCACATGATCATCGCGGATGCGACGCAGGAGACGGTGGCCTCGGACATTCCGGCCATGGTCGAGGCCGAGGGCATCGGCTCGATCAAGATGTTCATGACCTACGATCGGCTGAAGGTGGACGACGAGAAGTTCCTCGACGTGCTGCTCGCCGCCCGGCAGTCCGGCGCGATGGTCTGCGTCCATGCCGAGAACCACGGCATGATCTCGTGGATGAGCCGCAAGCTTGTCGAGAAGGGCTACGTCGCGCCGAAGTACCACGCCATGTCGCATCCGCGGCTGGCCGAGACCGAGGCCTTCCACCGCCTCATCGCCATGTCGGAACTGGTCGACCAGCCGATCATGATCTTCCACGTCTCCACCGCCGAGGGCGCGGCGGTGATCCGCGAGGCGCGCGGACGGGGCGTGAAGGTCTTCGCGGAGACGTGCCCGCACTACCTCATCCTGACCGCCGAGGACGTCGACCTGCCGGGGCTCGAAGGCGCCAAGCGCATGTTCAGCCCTCCGGCGCGCGCGGCCTCCGACCACGCCGCCCTGTGGCGGGCGCTGGAGCTTGGCGACCTGCAGGTCGTCTCGTCCGACCACGCGCCCTTCCGGTTCGACGAGACGGGGAAGCTGCGCGCCGGCCCCTCTGCAACCTTCAAGCAGATCGGCAACGGCATGCCGGGCCTCGAGAGCCGCCTGCCGCTGATGTTCGACGCCATGGTGAGCCGGGGCGGCCACGGTCTTCGGAAGTTCGTCGAATGGACGGCGACCAATCCCGCGCGGATCTACAACCTCGCCCGCAAGGGCAGCATCGCCGTGGGCGCCGATGCCGACATCGCGATCTGGGATCCGGACCGGACCGTCACCTTCTCCGACGAGATGGTGCACGATGCCACCGGCTACACGCCCTATCCCGGCCGCACCGTGCGCGGCTGGCCGCAGACCGTCCTGGTGCGCGGGACGACCGTGATCGACGATGGCGCCCTCGCGGTGAAGCCCGGTTTCGGCCGCTACCTCCCGCGCAGCGGCGGAGAGCCGGCCCGTCCGACCGGACAACTCGTCCGCGAGGTCGATCCCCACAGGAATTTCGGAGCAACGCTTCTGTGACGACTGGCGCCGTATCCTGTTTTCGAAATGGATGGTGGACCGGCGTGGCGATGCGATTCGCCGCGATATGCGTTGCACCAGCCGCGCCCCTTTCCCGGAGGACCCGCCTTTGACCAGTGCGGCACCCAAGTTCGAGGCCACCATCGAGCCCTTCCCGCAGCCCAAGCGGCTGCTGCTCGCCGAATCCATCGCCGACTCGATCGCCGAGGCGATAGCCACCCGCCTGCTGATGCCGGGCGAGCGCATCGTCGAGACGACGCTCGCCGACCGGCTCGGGGTCAGCCGCGTCCCGATCCGCGAGGCTCTCAAGGTGCTCCACGCGCAGGGCATCCTCTCGGGCGGCGGCCACAGGGGCTACCGGGTCGCCTCCTTCGAGCCGGAGACGATCGAGAAGGTCATGGAAGTCCGTCTCATGCTGGAGACGTTCCTCCTGCGTGACGCCATCGCCAACTGGCGCAGCGGGGTCGAGGATCCGGCCGAGCTTGCCGCCGCCATCGAGCAGATGCGCATGTCGGCGAAGGCCGGCGACGGGCGCGCCTCGCTGCGCGCCGACCTCGAGTTCCACCGCACCATCTGCCGCGCCTCGCGCAACGAGATCGCCGCGACGCTGTGGAACGCCATCGCCCGGCACGTCCTCGTCATCTTCAGCCTCGAGCCCTATCGGGACAAGGACCTCTCCAAGGTTGCCCGCCAGCACGAGGCCTTCCGCGACTGGATCCTCGAACAGCTCGGCCGCACGCCATCGCTCGACGATCTGCGCACCGCGCTGGAGGACCACCTGCTGCTGGTGGCTCGCACGCGCCGCCGCTCGACCGGCTGAACGACACGCCGCCCGGCGGCAGACGATATCAGGGAGGCGCGGACCGCGAGCGGTGCCGCGAGTGACGCGACATGGACCGCGCGGTTCTGCGTGCCTACGGCCTCGCCATCGCGGCGATGGTGATGTTCACGCTGGAAGCGGTGTTCATCCGCATGATCGGGCCGCAGGCGAACGCACCGCAGCTGGCTCTACTGCGATGCGTGATCCAGTTCGGCTTCCTGTTCATCTGGTTGCGCGGATCGTTCCGCCTCGCCTTCACCAGCCAGCGGCCGATGATGCACGTCATGCGCGGCATGCTGAGCGCCGTCGGCTCGGTCGCGTATTTCTACGTCTTCGCCAACCTGCCGCTGGCCACGGCCACCGTCATCTTCTTCGGCAACGTCATCTTCACGACGGCGGCCGCAGGCCCGCTGCTGGGCGAGACGGTCGGCTGGCGGCGCTGGACGGCGACCATCGTTGGCTTCGTCGGCATCCTGATCGTGGTGCGACCCGCCTCCATCACCTTCGACCTGCCGATGCTGGTCGGCCTGCTGCTGGCCGTGAACTCGGCCGCCATCCAGCTCGCCACCAAGGGCCTCACCCGCACCGAGCCGACGCCCACCATCATGGGCTACATCGCGGTGATGACCACCGTGGTGAACCTGCCCTGGGCCATGGCCACGTGGGACTGGCCGTCCGGATGGATCTGGACCCTGACCATCGTCATCGGCGTCGTCGGGACGCTGGGGCAGTGGGCCTCGATCCAGTCCTTCCGCGGCGCCGACGCCTCCGGCATCGCGCCGGTCCAGTACCTGCGGATCGTCTTCTCCGCGATCCTCGGTGCGTGGCTCTTCGCCGAGATGCCGGACGCGCAGACCGTGGTCGGCGCGACGCTGGTCACGCTGTCGGCGCTCTACATCACCATCCGCGAGGCGACGCGAGGGCGCGAGGAGACGACGAGGACGTGACGTCCCGACCCCGGCGTGCTCACGCGACCGCCCGGATGCCCTCCGCCACCTCCGCGACATGCGCGTCCTCGAGATGCGGCCCGATCGGCAGGCCCATCAGGCGGTCGCCGGAGCGTTCCGACACCGGCAGCGAACCCCGGCGGTAGCCGAGGTCCTCGAACGCCGGGTGCAGGTGCAGCGGTGGCGCATAGGAGACGGCCGTGGGAATGCCCCGCGCGGCGAGGTCCCTGCGCACCCGGTCACGATCGTCGAGATGCACCACGTAGTTGCGGAAGGCATGGTCGACGCGCGCCGTCGGCGTGGGACAGTCCACCGGAGCGCCGGCCAGCGCCTGCGCATAGGCGGTCGCCTGCCGCCGCCGCGCGGCGAGGCTCGCCGGAACGTCGGCGAGCTTGACCCTCAGGACGGCGGCCTGGATCTCGTCCATGCGCTCGTTCAGGCCCTCGGTCTCGTGGTGCAGCATGGTCTGGGCCGCCCCCGCCATGTGGCGGGCCCGCGACTGGCCGTAGGCCGCGATCTTCTGCATCCGCTCGGCCAGCGTCGCGTCCCCCGTCACGCACGCCCCGCCGGATCCGAGCGAGCCGAGATGCTTCGTCGGCGCGAAGCTGAAGCACGTGACGTCCGCGATGGTGCCGATCCGCGTCCCGTCGATCGCGGCGCCGAGCGCCAGGCAGGCGTCCTCGATGACCGCGAGGCCGTGCCTTCGCGCGAAGGCGACGATCTCCGGCATCGCCGCCGGATGCCCGAACAGGTCGACCGGGAGGATTGCCCGCGTCCGCGGCGTCAGGGCGGCGGCCATGGCGTCGAGATCCATCGTCAGCGACACCGGGTCGACGTCGACCCAGACCGGCGTCGCGCCGACGAGGCGCACCGCCGACGTGCTGGCGATGTCCGTGTTGGCGACGGTGATCACCTCGTCGCCCCGGCCGACGCCGAGCGCCAGCAGCGCCACCTTGAGCGCTGCCGTGCCGGAATTGACCGTGACCGCGTGTGGCGCGCCGAGCCAGGCGGCGAACTCGGCCTCGAAGGCCGGCACCTCCGGACCCCAGTCGAGCCGGCCGCTCTCCAGCACCCGGAAGATCGCCGCGTCGATCACGGCCTTGCGGCGCCGGTAGAGGAGCGCGTGGTCGTAGTAGGGGACGGCCATCGCCTCAGGCCTTGCGGCGGGCGACGGCGATCGCCTCGATCTCGAGCCGCACCTCGGGCGAGCCGAGCGCCTTGATGACAACCCCCGTGTGCGGCGGCCGGTGCGAACCGAACCACGCCAGGCGGATCGGCGTCACCTTCGCCGAGTCGGCGCCGTCGACCAGGTAGGTCGTGACCTTGACGATGTCGGTGCGGGTCGCGCCGCAATAGGCGAGCACCTTGTCGAGGTGAGCCAGCACGGCATGCGCCTGCGCCGCCGCGTCGTTCGGCCCGATCACCTTGCCGTCGATGTCCTTCGCCACCTGCCCGGCGATGAAGATGAAGTCGCCGACGCGCGCGGCGTGCTCGTAGGTCGGCCCCTTGAACATGTCGGGCGGGCTCAGGAGTTCGATGGTCGGTCCGGTTTCGTCGCTCATGTCAGCTCCTCCAGGGTCCCCCGTCGCGGCGCCTTACCGCGTCGAGCAGGGTTTCGTCGAAGTCGGTGGTCGGCTCGCGCGGCCCGCTCTCGGCGATCTCGCGGATCGCGGCCTGGACGGCGGGAGCGGTGTAGTAGGCCCGGTAGACGGTCTCGGCGAGCCGGTTGGCGGATTGCGGGTCGCGCGCCGCCAGCCCCGCCAGCGCCGTGTCCGGATCGCGCGCCGCGTCGGCGAGCACGGCGGCGGCCGAGGGCGGCAGGATGCCGGCGAGCGCGTCAGCCATGCTCCCGGCGTCGATCACATCCGACGCCGCCGGCCATCTGTTGTCGTGACCGGGGATCATCGCGTCCACTAGGATGCGCAGCGCGTCCTTGTCGATCATCGCAGGCTCCGGGATGACGGGCGCGCGGAAGGGTGGGCATGACCGACATCGAAGCCGACGTGGTCGTCGTGGGCACGGGTCCGACCGGCGCTGCCGCCGCGTGGCGGCTGGCGACGCAGGGCGTGGACGTCCTGTGCATCGAGCGCGGCGGCTGGATCGACGCGGCGGCGACGCCGGCCGGAGCCCCGGACTACGAGGTGCAGCGGCGCGGTCGCTGGCACGCCAACCCCAACGTGCGGGGCTGGGAGGAGGACGAGCCGGTCGACGATGCCGGCAGTCCGATCAAGCCGATGGTCGGCCATGCCGTCGGCGGCAGCTCGATCTGGTGGTCGGCGCACATGCCGCGCTTCCGGCAGGAGGACTTCCGCATGAAGTCGCTCGACGGGGTCGGCGACGACTGGCCGGTCGACCATGACGTCCTCGCGCCCTGGTACGAGCTGAACGAGACCGAGATCGGCCTCGGCGGCGCCGCCGGCGACCCCTCGGCGCCGCCACGCCGGAACGGCCTGCGGACGCTTCCCACGATCGGCCCGTGCGGCCGCCGCTTCGGTGCCGCCTTCGACAGGCTCGGCTGGCACTGGTGGCCGGTCGACCTGACGCTCGGCCGGACCGAGGACGGCGATGCGCCCTGCACCCATATCGGCCCCTGCGACGTCGGCTGCGCCGCCCGCCTGCGCCAGTCGTCCGACCGCATCTACATGCGCCGCGCCATCGCCGCCGGCGCCCGCCTGCTCACCCGCACCCGCGCGCTCGAGCTGGAGCACGATGCCGCCGGCCACGTGACGGCCCTCGTCTGTGCCGGCGAGGGCGGCCGCTTCCGCGTGAAGGGCCGACGCTTCCTGCTGGCCGCCAACGGCATGGGCACGCCGCGCCTGCTCCTGCTGTCCCGGTCCGGCGCGTTCCCCGACGGCCTGGGCAACCGATCCGGGCTCGTCGGTCGCAACCTGATGCTGCATCCCTACGCCAAGGTCGAGGGCCTGTTCGACGAGCCGCTGGGAACCTGGACCTCCGGACAGAAGGCCGGGATCATCTCCTTCGAGTTCTTCTCGACCCGTCCCGGCAACGACTTCCTGCGCGGCGTCAAGCTCCAGCTCAACTTCGGCCCGCAGCCCCTCGCGCTGGCGATGGGAGCGACCCTGGGGGACAGGCTCCCCTTCGGCCGCGCGCACCACGCCGAGTTCGAGCGCCGCTTCGACCGGATCGCCGGCATCAGCATCTGCGCCGAGGACCTCGCCGACCCCGACAACCGGATCGCCCTGTCCGACACGCTCGTCGACCGTGACGGACTGCCGGCGCCCAGATGGACCTACACCCTGTCCGACAACTCCCGCCGCAGCCTCGACTTCGGCATGGCGCGCGCCGCCGAGGTGCTGCGCGAGGCCGGCGCGGGTGAGCTCTTCGACATTCCGCTGCAGCGCGATGCCGGCTTCCACATCATGGGCACCGCCCGCATGGGGACCGACCCGGACGCGTCGGTGGTCGACCCGCTCGGCCGCGTCCACGACAGCGACAACCTCTACGTGATCGACGCCAGCGTCTTTGTCACGTCCTCGTCCGTGAACCCCACCGCCACCGCGCAGGCGCTGGCCCTGCGCACCGCCGACCATCTCGCGGGCGGCAGCGCCGCCGCCTGACCGCCCTGCCGGACGGCCGGGGGCGGTCACGCGACGTCGTCCCGGATGCAGGCCTTGAAATGCCCGGGCGAGACCTGCCGCAACGGCGGGACGGTCGTGGCGCATTCGCCGATCGCGAACGGGCAGCGCGTGCGGAAGACGCACCCCGAGGGCGGGTTGGCCGGGCTGGGGATGTCGCCGGCCAGCACCATCCGCCGGCGCGGCGCGTCGGGATCGGCCACCGGGGCGGCGGCGAGAAGGGCCATCGAATAGGGGTGCTGCGGCGCGGCGAACAGCCGCTCGACCGGCGCCATCTCCATCACCTTGCCGAGATAGAGCACGATCACCCGGTCGCAGATGTACTCGACGACGCTGAGGTCGTGCGAGATGAACAGCATCGCCAGGCCGAACTCGCGCTGCAGCCTCGCCAACAGGTTGATGATCTGCGCCTGGATCGAGACGTCGAGGGCGGACACCGGCTCGTCGGCGACGATCAGGTCCGGTTCCACCGCCAGCGCGCGGGCGATGACGATGCGCTGGCGCTGGCCGCCCGAGAACTCGTGCGGGTAGCGGTCGAGATGCTGGGCCGACAGGCCGACGCGCTCGAGGATCTCGACGACGGCCTCCTGCCGCGTGCGTCCGCGCCACAGGTCGTGGATCGTCAGCGCCTCGGCCAGCGCCGAACCCACGCGCAGGCGCGGGTTGAGGCTCGCGAACGGATCCTGGAAGACGATCTGCATGCGCCGGCGAAACGGCCGCATCGCCGCCCGGTCGATCGTCGTGATGTCCGTCCCGTCGAAGCGGATCTGCCCCGCCGTCGGGTCGGTGAGGCGCAGCACGGTGCGGCCGATGGTCGTCTTGCCCGAGCCGCTTTCGCCGACGAGGCCGACGACCTCGCCGCGCGCCACCGTGAAGCTCACCCCGTCGATCGCCCGGATGACGGGCTTCTGCGGCCCGAAGAAACGGCGCTCCCCGCCGAAATGCTTCGTCAGGCCGGCGACGTCGAGCAGAGGCTCGCTGTGTTCGGCTGGCGCCGGCGTGGACGGGGCGAGGGCGGTGGTCGTCACAGGTCTCTCCACCGGTAGCAACGGGTGGCGTGGCCGGGCGCGATCTCCTCGAGCGGTGGCGGGGCCGTCTCGCAACCGGGAGCCACGTGGCTGCACCGGGGCGCGAACGGACAGCCGGGAGGCAGGTCGAGCGGGTTCGGCACGTTGCCGGGAATGGCGGGCAGGGGCTGGCGCACGCCGTCGGCCCCGCGCGAGGTGCGCGCGATGCTCCCCAGGAGGCCCCGCGTATAGGGATGGCGCGGGTTGCGGAAGATGGACCGGACGGGACCCGTCTCCACCACCCGTCCCGCGTACATGACGGCCGTGCGGTCGGCCATTTCCGCCACCACGCCCATGTTGTGCGTGATGAAGACGATGCTCATTCCACCGCCTTCGGCGCTCTTGAGCTGGCGCAGCAGGTCGAGGATCTGCGCCTGGATCGTCACGTCGAGCGCCGTGGTCGGCTCGTCGGCGATCA